>JAJPZU010000033.1 GCA_021204165.1 Prevotellaceae bacterium | reverse complement strand
GTCTTTTCAAGCTGTGGTATATAGGCTCCTCCCCTAAGTTAGGGGAGGTGGCGCGATAGCGACGGAGGAGTCTGTCGAATACGTCTGCCAATATACACAAGTCACACATGAGGAGTCTGTCGAGAACATCCACTAAATATATCGAAGACACACCACTAAATATACATGAGGAGTTTGTGAATGCTTGTAATTCAAACATGCTAAAATGCCGCTTATTAAAATGACAAATTAAATAAAACTGCTTCTTGAACATTTGGAGGGCTTTCACCATTATTTTCTTATTAGAATGTAACCAAAAGTCCTTTTTTTGAGAAAAACTGCTATACATTTCACAGAAATACGTAACTTTGTAGCCAAATATATTCAAAGAAAAAGAGACAAAGCATGAATGTTGCGATAGTGAAATACAATGCAGGTAATATATGTTCTGTTGACAATGCTTCCCGCCGTCTTGGTATTGTTCCTTTGGTCACGTCTGACCCGGAACAACTGATGAAGGCTGACAGGGTGGTGTTTCCCGGTCAGGGAGAAGCAGGGGCGACAATGGAATATCTGCATGAGCACAGGCTGGACGAGGTCATCAGGAACCTGAGGCAGCCGGTGTTGGGCATCTGTATAGGTATGCAGCTGCTTTGTCGCCATTCTGAGGAAAATGACACTGCGTGTTTGGGAGTGTTCGATGTTGAAGTGAAACGTTTTGCGCCCCAAAGACATGAGGACAAGGTTCCGCAGATGGGATGGAATACTGTGATGGATACGAAGAGCGGACTGTTTGAAAATATAGACAAACCGGAGTTTGTCTATTTTATACACAGTTTCTACGTTCCGCTTTGCGAACACACCATAGCCACCACGCACTATGTGCAGCCGTATAGCAGTGCGCTCCATAAGGACAACTTCTATGCAACTCAGTTTCATCCGGAGAAGAGCGGCCGTGCCGGTGAGAAGATTCTTGAGAATTTCCTCAATATAGCTGATTGACAGTTCCGGTCTCCCTGTTTGTTACGGACAGACAAAGATTCCACTTACAAATACACGACACAATTAAATGAAAAAGATTGAAATCATACCAGCCATAGATATAATAGAAGGCAAATGTGTTCGTCTGACTCAGGGCGACTACCGTCAGAAGACCATATACAATGATGACCCGCTCGAAGTGGCCAAGATGTTTGAATCTCACGGAATAAGGCGGTTGCATGTGGTGGATCTCGACGGTGCCCGCTCGAAGCATGTGGTCAACTGGAAAGTGGTCGAGAGGATAGCTTCCGCTACGGGGCTGACGATAGATTTCGGTGGCGGCATAAAGACCGAGGCCGATGTGGATATAGCGTTTGCCTCCGGTGCTTGCTATGTGACAGTCGGGAGCATTGCCGTGACTGACAGTGCTGCCTTTGTGGGCTGGATTGAGAAATATGGTGCGGACAAGATGATTCTTGGTGCAGATGTCAAGGACGGACATATCAGTATCAACGGATGGAAGGAAGAGTCGGAAGACGAGTTGTTGCCGTTCATTGAGAAATACATGGCTCACGGAATCAACAATGTGCTGTGTACCGATATAAGCAAAGACGGAATGTTGCAAGGTCCGTCTGTCAAGCTGTATGGAAGTATTATGTCGGAGCATCCCGGCTTGCATCTGATAGCCAGCGGAGGTGTAAGCTCCGTGGACGACATTGTCGAACTGCGGGATGCCGGTATTCCTGCTGTCGTGTTCGGCAAAGCCATTTATGAGGGACGTATCGGAATGGATGAACTGGAAAAACTGATGTAGCATGTTGGCAAAGAGAATAATCCCGTGTCTTGACATCAAGGACGGACAGACTGTGAAAGGAACCAATTTTGTTGACTTGCGACAAGCGGGCGACCCTGTTGAGCTTGGAAGAGTGTATAGCGAACAGGGAGCGGACGAACTTGTCTATCTCGACATAACAGCCAGTTTTGAAGGACGCAAGACATTCACGGAACTGGTGAGACGCATTGCAAGAGAGATAAATATTCCGTTCACTGTCGGAGGAGGAATCAACGAACTGAGTGATGTGGACCGTCTTCTGAATGCGGGAGCGGACAAAGTGAGCATAAACTCGGCGGCATTGCGACGTCCGCAGTTCATCGACGAGATAGCCGGAAACATCGGTTCTCAGGTGTGTGTGGTTGCGATAGATGCCAAGGAGACTGACGGCAAGTGGGAATGCTATCTGAACGGAGGCAGGATACCGACCGGACGTGATTTGTTTGAGTGGGCGAAAGAGGCGAATGAACGCGGAGCAGGAGAGATTTTGTTCACGAGTATGGATCATGACGGTGTGAAGAACGGATATGCGGACGAAGCCCTGTGCAGACTTTCGGAGATGCTTACCATCCCGGTCATTGCCTCCGGAGGGGCAGGGCGGAAGGAGCATTTCCGTGACACGTTTGTCAACGGACACAGCGATGCGGCACTTGCTGCGAGTGTATTCCATTTTGGAGAGATAAGCATACCGGAGCTGAAAAGATACTTGCGTGATGAAGGAATCACTGTGAGAATATGATAGTTTTTCTTTGTTTTTTTAATAAATAACGATTATAATGATGCCATTGGATTTTGAAAAGTTGGGAGGTCTTGTCCCTGCTGTCATACAGGATGAAAAGACAAATAAAGTACTCATGCTCGGATTCATGAATGAGGACGCATATAACAAGACCGTTGAAAGCGGAAAAGTGACGTTCTGGAGCAGGACAAGAAAGTGTCTGTGGACAAAAGGAGAGACAAGCGGGAATTATCTGAATGTGGTCTCTGTTGCGTCGGACTGCGACAACGACACTCTGCTTATCAAGGTCAATCCTGTCGGTCCTGTGTGCCATACGGGAGCTGATACTTGCTGGAACGAGAAAAACGAGAACCCGATAATGTTCCTTTCTGAGCTGCAAAGATTCATCGAGAAGCGTCATGAGGAGATGCCCGAAGGCTCATATACCACCAGTCTCTTTCAGTCCGGATGCAACAGAATGGCTCAGAAGGTCGGTGAAGAGGCGATAGAGTCTGTCATCGAGGCTATGGCGGGAAACAATGAGAGGCTCATATACGAAGCTTCCGACATGATATATCATCTGATTGTGCTTCTGACATCGAAAGGACTTCGCATTGAAGACCTTGCCACGGAGCTTAGAAAACGTCACGATCCCGACTGGCATAAACATTGATGCCGCAGTGCTTGTTTTCCCATGCAGATGCTTTCCGCGACATGGAAGAGGAAGACCGTCTGCCGCAATGTTGCTACAATAAATAAAAAAACATACAGATGCTGATAGAATATAAGAATGTAGATATTTTTCAGGAAAGCCAGCAGGTGCTTGAAAATGTGAACTTCACGACCGATGAAGGCGAGTTTGTCTATGTAATCGGTAAGGTTGGCTCAGGTAAAAGCTCTCTGCTGAAAACTCTCTACGGCGAACTGCCCATTGGCGGAGGCGAAGCGAAAGTTCTGGACTATGACCTGTGCAGACTGAAAAGAAAGCATCTGCCGGAGTTGAGGCGCAGATTGGGCATTATCTTTCAGGACTTTCAGCTGCTGACAGACCGCAATGTGGAGGATAATCTGTATTTTGTGCTGAAAGCTACAGGATGGAAACATAAGACTGAGATAAAGCAGCGCATTCAGGAAGTGCTCGACATGGTGGGAATGGGAACGAAGGGCTATAAGCTTCCGTGCGAACTTTCCGGAGGCGAACAGCAGCGTATTGCCATCGCAAGGGCTATTCTGAACAATCCTCAGCTGATTCTTGCCGATGAGCCGACCGGCAATCTGGACAAGGAGACAAGCATACAGATAACGGAACTTCTGCATGATATATGCCGGAAAGGTTCTACGGTCATGATGATTACCCATAATCTGAATCTTGTGAAGCGTTATCCCGGCAGAATATTCCTGTGTGAAAACAAAACCATCAGAGAGGTTACAAGTGCGGACATCTTTAACGATGTTGCGCAAGAGTGAACCGAAATCCTGCTGATGCCGATTTGTATGGCGGATGGACAGGAATTCCGGCATTGTGAGGGTGGGGACAGGATTCGGACTGAATCTTTTGTGACACCGCTTTTTCGGGTATGCAAGAACTGCAAACCGGATGCCGGTCTTAAAAGTTAGAATAAAATATAATAAAT
>JAJPZU010000094.1 GCA_021204165.1 Prevotellaceae bacterium | reverse complement strand
TAGCGACGGAGGAGTCTGTCGAAAACGTCTGCTAACACATACAATTCATACATGAGGAGTCTGTCGAGAACAACCCACCAAATATACAAACAACCACTAAATACACATGAAGAGTCTGTGAACACAACCACTAAAGTTATCATGTTCAAACCGTCTGGCTTTGACAGGGTATTGATTTATTGTGTGGTGTATGTCTTCTTTTCGCAGCAGTCCGCAGTCCTGTTCACATGACAGCCGGGGATTCTGAACACGATATTGGTTTATTCTGCTTATTGCGCGGAAATCGAGAGCTTCATCAGTTTACCGTTATATTCCGGTTTGGTCGGTTTGCCGTTGACATTGACCGTTGCCGGTGTGGAAGTGGTACGGAACTTGGCTTTCATATACGGCTGCCCATTGACGTTGACGGACACTTTGCCATTGTTCTCCTTCATGATGTAGTTCAGCTTGGCGAGTGATGAGAAGTAAATGTCCGAACTGCGGCGCAGCGAGCTTCCGTAGAGCAGGAACAGCTCTTTGGAGTCGGCGGCCTTGCTTCCTTTCTTGTAGCTTACCGCAAACATGTAGGCATCGGTAGTCCATCCGTCCGCTTCAATCCACGAATTGAGGTGCATCAGTCGTCCGTCGGCAAGTTGGTTGATATACAGGTCGGTAATCTTATCTCCGTTGGTGATGCGCAGCCCAATCCAGTCTTTCCCTTCCCTGCGTTCAAATACCGGAAGGTCTTTCTGGTCGGGAGTGTCTTTGAGGGTTATGGCGGTGAGTGCCTTTACGCGGTCTGTCTTTGCCGGCAGATGGAAGGAATAATATGGCTCCGTGCCCTGCAAGTTCTCTGTAGGTCCTTCGAGTATCTCCCAATACAGGTCGTTAGGATAGTCGTGTACAAAGTCCGACTGTGCCAGAGGGCGCGGGTAGATAGGGCGGACAATCACAGACGAGTTGCCATTGGTGATGGTCAGTTCGCCTCCTCGCTTGCGCGCTTCTCCGCCCGGATGCCACAGCCATTCGTAGTGACCGATTTCGTGGCTCTTCAGGTCGTCGATGATGTATATCACATTGTCCATCCACAGGAAATGTCTGAAATTACGGCTGAACTTGTCTGCCATAGGACCCGTTCCGTCGGCGAGTACGTACTTCACATTGTCCCCGTCGAGCAGGTAGCTCATTTCGCCGCGCATCTGACTGCCGTGATATTGCTGCTCTCGGCTTTGTCCCTCTCCGTTGAATTTCACCACGTTGTGTGCATCGCTCTGGAAGAAATAGTTGCGGTATTGCGGTTTTGAGTATGAACAGTTGCCGACATCTTTTATGATATCTACTCCTTTGTGGAACAATATGAACGAGTTGGCATCGGCATGGGAGTGATTCCATGTGTGACCGGACTTCACCGCCAGCATGGTGGCGTCTTTTTCCCATGAGGTACGCATCATCGCCCAGTCGAAGTCGCGCAGCAGAATCGATTTGCCGATGGAAGGAACTTTCGGGGCATTGCGGAAATCGGGTGTGTAGAGAAATCCCATTGGGCGGTTGACATAGAAACCTTCTCCGTGCTGACCTTGCTCCACCTGAGAGATATACCACCGTATTTTGTCCGCGTCCTCATGGCTGCAATTGTAACTCTTGAGGTGGTAGAGGAGCATCAGGCAGCTCTCGGCACTGACATTCTTGTGGCTGTCGCCGAAGTTGATGCTCCACAGCTGTCCTGTGCGCGGATAGCATACGTGCATGAAAAATTCGGGCAGGAGGGCAAGCTGAGGAATGTGGTCGAAAGACTTTCCATGCACATTTTCCCATACACTCATGAAAAGCAGGGCTTCCTGCACACCGAAACGTGCGTAGTTGATGCTCTCGTACATGCCGCCACCGTCGTCAAATGTTTTCGGCTTGTGTTGCAGCAGGTCGCCGGCGAAATCGAACCATTGCGGCACTGCCTCACGCACAACCTCGACATATTCGCGTGCCTCGGGCAGTTCGTTCTGCATACTCAGTGCAAGCAGACCGCCGATGCAGGCGCACGAAGTCCACCAGTTGTGCCCCATAGAGTTGAGCGAGTGTATGCGGGTTGGCTCCAACACCCAGTCGCCGAGAAGCGGGTCTATGGCGATTCTCTTCATGCCTTTGGCTATTGTCCTGCGCTCGCTGTCGGTCAGCTTGTTATATACCGCATCGTATGCAAGGGCAATCTGGAATGACTTGTGTGCCATTTGCAGTTCCGAGTTCCATGCCGGTGTGCGGGCCAGCATCTCGCTGTCGCCCCAACTGGTCGTTTTGGTCGCCACGTCGATAAGCATCGACTTCAGTTTGTCTGCATATTGTGCGCTGTCCGTCATCTGGTATGCAAGGGCAAGATAGTACATTCTGCGTATGTCGTTCCGTTTCAGCAAGTCGTCCGCAGTCTTCTTAATCTCTTTCCACCCTTCAGCCATTAAGGAATCTTCGCCGATTCGCTTCTTTGCATCCTGTATGCGTTCTTTGGTGAACAAGAGAGACGGATGCTTTATTGTCTGTGCCAATGCGCCGGTATAGCACATTGCCGCCATGATTATTGGTAAAAAAAACTTTTTCATTCTCTTTATCTTTTTTCTTATATATACGAATTGTGAACGTCGGACACTTAATGATAGGTCTGATTTTGTTTCCTGCCGTTGCAAAAAAGTCTGAGAAAAGACCTCTTATCTATAAAAATAAAAAGGTTATAAGATGTGCGACTGTGGCTTTGAACCACTGGTTTCACAATCTTATAACCTTAGAGATTTATGGTGAAGGAATTACTTCGCAATGAGGAGGAAGTAGTTCTTCTTGCCTTTCTGAACAAGCAGATATTTTCCGTCGAGAAGGTCGTCTGCCGTGAACACGTGGTCGGCAGCTTCCAGCTTCTCCTTGTTTACGCTGATGCCTCCTCCCTGTACGAGTTTGCGCATTTCGCCTTTTGATGCGAATATGGCGGCTTTGTCTGTGCAGAGGTCAAGAGCCTTGATGCCGGCAGTCAGTTCTTCTTTGCTCACTTCGTAGTGCGGAACACCGTCGAAGACATCGAGCAATATCTGTTCATCAAGCTTCAGCAGGCTTTCTTTCGTGGATTTTCCGAAGAGGATGTTCGAAGCTTCCACAGCCATGTTGTAGTCTTCTTCTGAATGAACCATGATGGTGACTTCTTTCGCCAGACGTTTCTGCAGCACACGCTGTCCCGGATCGGCATCCTGTTCTGCGATGATGGCTTCGATTTCTTCTTTTGTGAGTGAAGTGAAAATCTTGATGTATTTTTTTGCATCTTCGTCAGGAACGTTCAGCCAGAACTGGTAGAATGTGTAAGGTGATGTGTATCTGCGGTCGAGCCAGATGTTTCCTTTTTCGGTCTTGCCGAACTTGCGTCCGTCGCTCTTCGTTACGAGAGGACAGGTGAGGGCAAAGCATTCATTGCCGTTGATGCGGCGGATGAGTTCCGAACCGGTGGTGATGTTGCCCCATTGGTCGGCTCCGCCCAGTTGCAGTTTGCAGTTCTTGTGTTCGTTGAGATACAGGAAGTCGTATCCCTGTAAGAGTTGATATGTGAACTCTGTGAATGACAAACCGTCACGTGCCTCTCCGTTCAGACGCTTCTGCACAGAATCTTTTGCCATCATGTAGTTTACGGTGATGTGCTTGCCGATATCGCGTGCGAAGTCGAGGAACGAAAAGTCCTTCATCCAGTCGTAGTTGTTCACCAGTTCCGCCTTGTTCGGGGCATCGCTTTCAAAATCGAGGAACTTGGCGAGTTGTGCCTTGATACATGCGACATTGTGGCGGAGTGTTTCTTCGTTGAGCAGATTTCTCTCTTGGCTCTTGCCGGAAGGGTCGCCAATCATGCCGGTGGCACCGCCGACGAGTGCAAGCGGTTTGTGTCCGCAACGCTGGAAGTGACGCAACATCATCACACCGCAGAGGTGCCCGATGTGCAACGCATCGGCTGTAGGGTCGATGCCGAGGTATGCCGTCACCATTTCTTTGGCAAGCAACTCCTCCGTGCCCGGCATCATCGTATGAATCATGCCGCGCCATTTCAGTTCTTCAATAAAGTTGTTCATCTGTTTCTTTATATTCTTTTTTATTTGTTTTTTTATTCTTTGGATGTCAATTTGATTGCTTCTGCGTGCAAAGTTAATGATTTTGTCTTGAATTTTGAAGAT
>JAJPZU010000270.1 GCA_021204165.1 Prevotellaceae bacterium | reverse complement strand
AGTTAGGGGAGGTGGCGCGGTAGCGACGGAGGAGTCTGTGAATACAACCACTAAAGTTTCCGTATTGGGTGTCAGTGCTATGCATCCGCCTCATAGTCTTTTCAGCGATAGGTATATAGGCTCCTCCCCTAAGTTAGGGGGGGGGAGGTGGCGCGGTAGCGACGGAGGAGTCTGCCGAATACGTCCGCTCACATATCCGGATTATACATGAGGAGTCTGTCGAAAACACCCACAAAGCATCCACACAACATATTAGGAGTCTGTCGAATACGTCTGCCAACACATACAAGTCACACATGAGGAATCTGTTGCATTATATGCTTGAATTCGGCTGATAAATTCGGTCGAAATGCAATTCAAGCATATTGAACGACTTTTTGCCGGTGACAAAGAGAATATTTTAACTAAGAAAATTGCGGATAAAATAAAAAAATGTGCAGAGAGAAGTTAAAAACTGTGCGCTGAAATCTCTAATCAGCAGTGCTGATTATAAAAACAGCACTGCTGATTTTGTAAACTGCACTGCTGATTATAAAAACTACAGTGCTGATTTGAGTTTTCAGCACACTGTTTTTCACTCCTCGCTGCATTATTTTCCAATTCTCTCTGCACAGACATTTTTATTTTTCCGGCAATTTCAACTTGGCGAAAGGTCAAATTTCAGAAGAAGGGCAAAGAACATATTTGGCGATAGTAAAAAAATAATTAACTTTGCAGACCCACGCAGAAGCCATGCAAAGTGGCAGCGGTGGGTTTTCATATAAAATAAAAAGACGTTACTTTGCGTCTTGTGTTCTACACTCCAAACTTCGCAACTTTGAGACTTCGTAGGAAACAAGGCAACAAGGAATGTCTGCGGGGTATGTACACTTCATGTCCGGCTCAAATGTAGTTTGCATTAAGGAATGCAAACCATTTGTCGGTTGGAGACTATACATATCAGCGTGGGCTTCTGCGTTGCTCGTTTTTACGAAGTGGGCAATGCGAAGGCCTTGGAGTGTGAAACGAGTGACAGGTCAGACTCCCACGTTTTTTGTTTGATATGAGCAAGTCTAGTATGTGTTTGAAAAAATGTTCAAAGGGGAAACGGAACTATGAAAGTAGATGAAAGAGAATATGAATGTAGGCGCGATAATCAGAGAAGAACTTAAAGCGCAAGAACGCTCCATCACTTGGTTTGCAAAGAAATTGTCCTGCACGAGAACCAACGCTTATAATATTTTGTCGAGAAACAATATCGACCTCGAACTTCTGGTAAGGATTTCCAAGGTCCTTCACCGGAATTTCGTGAAGGAAATCGGTGAAGGCATAAACAACGACTGCACAGATTTATAAGAAAAGCTTTTATATCAGACAAAGGGGATATTTTGTTTTCGGCTCACCTCACGAGTCCTACCCATTCGTTTCTTCTTACCTTATCTCTTCATGAAGCGTACCCGCTTGTGTTGCTTGCCGAAAACAGCTATGGCAATGTTTTGATACATTAGTGTACAATTATCTTGTACAAACATCCGCTTACACCTTCTCCGTTTTGGAGTAATTTTGCAAAATTAAAAGTATTTAAAACAGCAAAAGCTACAAAAGGGAAGATGAAAAGACTGCAACTGCTTTTACCATTGTTGTTTTGTATGGTCGCGACCTTCGGTCAATCGTACAAGGAAAATGCAAAACGTGCAAAAGAAATACAACTTAGCGACGAATATATATGTGCACTCGGGCACGGAGCAAATCTGAAACAGGCAAGCAACAACGCTTTGGCAGCCTTGGCAAGCCAGATTTCCACCACTGTCAAGTCTGAGTTCAACTATTTAATGGACGAAGAAAACAGCAATGGAGACATCGACGTGTCAACCAAAGTGAACAGCATTATACGTACTTACTCGCATACCACATTGAAAAACACACTGGAACTGGTTATTGAAGACGAGCCTAAGGCCACAGTCCTGAGATACATCCTTAAAAAAGACCTTGAAGAACTGTTTGAGCAGCGCAAGAACAAAGTGCTGGAATATGCGTCCAATGCCGAGAAATACGAGAAAGAATATAAGGTGGCGGATGCGCTCAGTAGCTATTATGCGGCACTTGCTTTGTTGAGAAGTCTTCCCGACGGTCCGAATGTTAAAATAAGGATAGGTTATGCGGAGGAGCAGTTGCTGATGCCCCTCATATCAAAAAGCGTGAATGACATTCTTAATAATATAAGCACCAAAGTTGAATCTATTGAGGACGATGGTGACGAAAGAACTGTGGTCTTGCATGTCACCTATAAAGACCAACCTGCCGCCAATTTCAACTATACCTATTATAATGGTACACAGCGTTCCGATATATGCTCTGCCAAAGACGGCACAGGCGACATCACTATTCCCAAAAACCTGAGCCTGTCGAAAATAGACCTTCATGCAGAATATATATGCGAAGACGAGGCTAATTATGACCGCGAGCTTCAGGAAGTGATAAACAACACAGACCCTGTACCGTTCAGAACCGCGAAATTGAAACTCGAAAAGGGCAAGGAAGTAAAGACTGTAACTGTCAACAACAATGTGGCGACAGCAGCAGTGGCATTCACCCCAAATATCGGTTCTCGCCAGATTAACAGCATAAACAATAATACTCCCGAAACCCTGCCGCAAAATATGGCAGGCGCATCATCTTTGCCGGGAGCACTCGACGACTCTAAAGTTTTGCCACTCCTCGGCACAATGCACAAGATTGAGACAGCGATAAGACAGAAGAACTACGGAAGTGCAAAAGACTGTTTCACAGCCGAAGGATTCGACATGTTCACCAAACTGGTGAACTACGGCAATGCCAAACTGCTGCGCGCCCCGGTCTTGCAATTCATGGAGAACAACGGAAATATAACCTGCCGCAGCTTCCCTATGAGTTTCTCATTCAGCGGCAACAGGAGGACATTTGTCGAGGATGTGGTGTTCCATCTGACACCGGACGGGAAAGTCTATGAAGTGGCTTTCGGACTCAGCAAAGTGGCGGTCAATGACATCATGAACCGAGAAGCGTGGAACAACAACGAGAAAGCGACAATAGTCAACTTCCTCGAAAGCTACAAGACGGCCTACGCACTCAAACGTCTCGACTATATCAGCAGTATATTCTCAAATGATGCTCTCATCATCACCGGCTCTGTCGTGAAAAGTTCCGGAAACAAGGAAATTTCGCCAACAAATGTCGGGCATGTCAAATATACACGTCAGACAAAAGAGCAATATATGAAGAACCTGAAAGCCTGTTTCAAAAGCAATGAATATGTCAACATTCATTTTGCCGACAATATTGTAAGACGGTCGGGGGCAAATCCGAACATCTACGGCATTCAGATAAAGCAGGACTATTATTCATCATCCTACGGCGACACCGGATATCTTTTCCTGCTGATAGACTTCACCGACTCTAAGGCTCCGCTCATACATGTCCGGACATGGCAGCCGGACAAAGACCCGAACATACGTGACGGACGTATCGGCATACAAGACTTCAGATTCTGAGAAACCATAAGACACATCATTATTAAAACAAATCGTTACGAAACAAATTCTATTATTTTTTACTATTGCATTAGCTGTATTGGGGGTGTCACCGGACATTCATGCACAATCGACTCTGGATGTAGATAAATTCACACGACAGGAGAACGACTTGACCGCCCGCATAACACATCCTGTAAAAGACACGGACGAAGGCAAGCTTTGTGCCCTGATTCGGGTGGTAACAAACTTGAAGGACATAGAGTTCAGAGCGGACGCACTCGGAATCGTGAAGCAGGAGCAACACAACGGTGAAATCTGGCTTTATGTGCCGTATGGCGCAAGCAGCATGTCGTTCAGTCATGAAGGATACTTCCCTTTGCTCTACCAGTATGACGATCGCATAGAAGAAGGAACAGTCTATGAACTGCGTCTGAAAAGTTACACTTCAGTGGAGACCGCGTCGGCAGGCAATGCCAACACACAGATGTTCGTTCTCAGCCACAATCCGGACGAGGCTTCCGTATTCATTGATGGGATGGAAGTGAAATCGAAAAACGGAGTGTTTGCCGCCATGATGAGCAAAGGCAAACATACATATAAAGTCACGGCAGAGCAATACACCACACAAGAGGGCGATTTTGAGATTGCCAACGAACTTGTCCGCGTGGATGCCATGCTGGAGCCGTTGTTCGGGCAATTCGAGCTATTCACTCTCCCTGCTGCAGGGTTTGACATTTATCTGAACGGAGAAGCGGTCGGAGTGTCTCCTTATAAAAGCGGAAGACTCGAACCGGGCGACTATAAGATACGTATCGAGAAAGAGAAATACTATCCTATCGACACTGTGCTGACAGTGAAAAAAGCTGTCACATCCAGCGTCACCTACAAATTGACCTCTTTTGCCGACAGTTTGTTCTACAACCGTCGTCTGGGAGGGCGCAAACTCTCAGTGGGAGTACAAGCCGGTTATATGCTTCCTCACATTTCCGCTTCGTCCGGAGGTGGCTTCACAGGTAGTCCTATAAACTATTCTTTTGCCGACCCGACAGAGAATGCCGACTACAAGTCCGCCACAGGGTTCACAGCCGGTGTGTTCGGAGACATAAGGCTTTATAAGAACCTGTACCTGATGTTCGGAGTGGATTATTCATATCTCAGCTACAAAAACAGCATATCGGGAACACTTAGCAACCACACTGTTTTTTCTACTCCGTATTCCGTATATATAGGAGAAACGGACTTCAGTTATAAGGAAAACTACACTCTTCACTCGATTGAAATACCTATTCTGGCATCTTATCGTTTTGTGCTCACGAAAACATCCAGTCTGCATCTGAATGCCGGTCCTTTCATTAGTTATGGAATATCCGCAAAGATGAAACTTTCCGGTTCACAAGATTCGTATGGAAACATCTATACAAAATACGGCAATACAATTACCGGTGCTCCTGTCGGTGATTTCAGACGAAATGAAATCTTTTCCGGAGATATAGACTTGTACAGCAAGAGCAGCGGATTTACATCGACCGTAGAAAGTGGCGCAGGATTGGATTATGACAATGAGACACTTTATGATTTTACAAAGTCGCCACTGAAACGTTTCAACTATGGTCTGAAATTAGGTGCAGTCTATGAGCTTAAAGGCTTCCGGCTTGGGGTGAACTATAGTCTGATGTTGTCCAACATGGCAAATAAGGAGTATTGGGAAAGCACAAGAATCCCTGTATTCAACGGACTGGTGGGAGCCAATAACATGAGCGGCTACAAACAACATGCCAATATACTTGAAATAAAATTGGGCTATGTATTCAGATATTAATAACAATCAAAATGTTACAAGTAAATTATGAGAAAAATTTTTAATGCAATGGTTTTGCCATTGTTTGTCTTAGCGATGACAGCTGTTTGTGTTTCATGTAGTGATGACGACGATGCCGACAACAGCGGGGCTGTTTTTAAGAAAAACATTGTCGGAGAATGGTATGCAGACAACAGCTCGTCAAATAAAATAATGAGAGCAGTCAACACATACTATGCGGATGGTACATACAGTTATGAGATACTGATTTCTTCACAGGAAGAAGCTGTGATTAACAAACAAGTCGGAACTGCAAAATACTCGATTAATGGCGATTTGTTACAAGAGTATGGAGAATTTGGAGGCAAATATAAGATTGTTGAGCAAAATGAATATAAGATGGATTTATTAAACGAGCAACTCGGTGTGATAGAGACTCTTTATAAAATCATCGACACAAAATCCGTGAAAAAAGGTGATGTCTGGTCATACGATTTCTCCAGCATCAGTGCCAGACCTGTTTCGTTCACTACATCCGACTCTCGTATTGCGACTGTGGATACAAACGGTGAAATCACAGCCGTAAGATGCGGAACAGCATATATTACGGCAAATATGTCTTATGGAGCCGTCGTTTTAAGGGTGAATGTTGTGGACGAGAACGACGTGCTGGGCGATTATTCCGACCATATCAATCTCTCAAAAAAAGAAATAATCAATAGATTCGGAAATAAATACTTTGAACCGGAAAAAGGTCTTTCTCTTGCTTACTACATGGGGGATTGGGATGTCAAAGACATTTGTTTCTACCTTAATAGCTTTGGAAAAGTAGAAAGTATTATTGTTGAATATTGGCCTGACGTGGACATAGAAGCCATAAATATGTCATTCAACAGAAAATATACTTTCTTGACGAGTGATGACGGCAATGATTTTTATGCAGGCACAAACGGAAAAACTAAATTTCTTGTAGCATATGACAAAAAGAATTTTACCGTATTATATAAGAAAGAAGTCTCTGATTTTGAATATCTGGATAGTTTCAAGAATCTAAAAGCGGACGAGATAGCGGCAGAAATGGGATTTGAGCTGACTGATGACTACGACGGCGGTTTTTCAAGAAAGTTCAATGGAGATTTGTTTGAAAATGTCACAGTCCTTTATGACAAAGACACTAAAGAGGTGAAAACTATCGGCATACGCTGTGTCGCAGGTGTAAAGCCGGAAGACGTGGAGCCTTGGTACAAAGAGAACTATCCGGGATATGTCGAGAACTTAGGATATTGCGAGCGTGAAGACTGGTGGAACATGGAACATCCTTTATTCATTCAGATATTGGAAAAAAACGGATTTACTTGGATTATGTATGCTAAACTCTAAAAACAGAATCAAATGAAAAAAAATATTATATTTTTTATTCGCAGCCATTTGTCTGGTGGCATGTAGAGACGACGATGATGACAATAACAACAACGCTATTGGAAATATAGACCAAATATGTGGTGAATGGCTTTGCTATGACGAAGTAACCGGTTCGTATGCAATGGAAATGAATTTGAGTAAAACTTTGTCATATAGCTGCATTACTTATGTCAATCCAACGACTGACATGGAAGTTTACGATAAGCAGACCGGTCCTTATGGCTTTATCACATCTACAAATTCTTTCCGCGTGAATGCCTTGTCTGAAAAAACAGGTATACAGGAGACATTGGATTTCGCCATTATCAAGTCTGACGACTATACACTTGTGCTGAAAACCAAGACTTACAACAACAACGAAGTTTATTATAAAATTGTAAATACTTGTAGCACATCAATCGGGGACAGTGTCACTGTAGATTTGTCAAATATCAACTTTAGAGCGGTAGAATACGTTTCTGTCACTCCCGGTATCGTCGAAGTTGACAATCATGGTGTCGCTGCTATTGTCGGTGCAGGTACAACATTCATCATTGCAAAAGACAACAAGGGAAACAAGGTGGCAATGAAATTTGAAGTGGAATCAAATGTCGTAAAACATGCGGCAGAGATAGATAATAGCATTAACAATATCTACAAGAAATATGGAATGCCTGATTTGGAACAAGATCAAGGGAATGGTTCTACCATCATCGTATATAAACATCCGGCATTCGAAAAGACAGCTTATGGCTTGCAAATCCATTACAACAATGAAAACAGAAATGTAACTCGCGTCCTTGTTCGGTATTTGTCAGAAAAAGATTATTTGAAAGATGTTGAGTACATGTCTTCTATTTATCACTATGTAGAATTTGGAAATTATTATTACTGCGACACGGACGACTTCATAACTTCCACTTTCCATATTTTTCCGTTTGAGAAAGATGGTTATTATATTTCTTATGGCAGTACTTATCAAATATTTACATACAAACATTATTAATCTGTATATTTGATGCTGATGAGACTGTATCGTAATTAAGGTATTACGGTGCAGTCTCTTTATGTTTCTACAACAAATTATAAAAAGAGGCTGCACCTTACGACACAGCCCTCGTGTATATGCACTCCCCATCACAGGAAAGCGATTTTTGTTTTATGCCACTGTTCAAGCCCTATACCATTTTCCTGTCACATTGTCCCGTTGCCAAGGGTGTCCGAACTGGTCATGAGCATAACTCGTCGAATTGGAAACATCGAGAATGGTGACACCGTCGTCCAGCTTGATATATTTCTTTTTGATTGGAGTATCTTCCGCCATCCCTTTCAGAACGAATATGGCAAATCCTCCCACTATTATGAGGGATATATTACTCAACATCAAAAGCAAAAGTCCGCCACGGGCAATGGTGATGTAAGCAGTGGCAAGAACATTTTCCAGACCGTCATCCAAATCACTCCTCAGAAGGAGGTAAATGAACCCGAAACAAACACCATAGATGGCAAGGGCGGCAAAGACGTTGACACCTTTGAGTACAGCCATAAGCCCCAAGGCGGCAAAGAATGCCAAAGGGTAGAGGATAATTCTTCTCCACAGTCCGACTTCATGATAGTTGAGCACAGACGATACCACTTTACGTTGAACAGAAAAAAGCAAAAGGAGCAGCAGGAAGTTCACGCAAGTCCATATCCAACCGACTTCATTTGGTTCGCAAAACCAAGGAAGGCTTTCTCCATTGGAAGCATAGCAGAATATAATTTCTACGATTCCTAAAACACAGACACTAATCGTGCGCCAGATGTCTGAACCCAGCATCGATACAAGAATCAGAAGAATGAGTCCTCCCAACATGCAATAGGCCGAAATGTGAGCAATCTCTCGTTTCTTGACAACGGGCCCTGAACCATGCAGTACTTGCTCCGATTCAGCGGAAACGTATTGACTTTCAGCAGAGTTGGACACTACATCTGCCTTTGCGGTATATTTCTCAGCGACATAGCCTTGAGCCCCCGAAGCAGTCTCGACTTTAATCCATTCTTCTTCAGAGGAATCCAATACTTTCAGATTCTCTCCCGGCAACAGGCTTTTTACAATCCCATAAGTTGTTCCCGGACCCTCTCGCAGGTTGAGAGTAGTGGTCGGTGTTCTATAATCGGCACTCTCTTTCTCCGTCCTATTGGAACATCCGGTGAGAAATACCGAAAATGGCAAAATAAGCCATAAAAAGTAAACGAATTTTCTCATCAGTCAGGTGTTTTTGGAAGTTGGTTTAAAGTTATTGGCATTTAATTAGAAAATCAGCGGACTAATTGAAACATTTCCCACAACCTTATGAGTGTTAATTAAATAAGTTGTGCAGACGTACCCAACCGGTCTTGTTGATAAGCGGTGGCAAGTTATGAAAAATATGTTAGTTCCCAAAGAAATATTTAGAAAATATTCATTGCATCCTGTCATTGGCGCAGTCCTGTATATAATAAAACAGGACTGCAGTGGGAAATGGTTTCGCCGATGATGCTGAGATTGGGCGAAAAACCATGCTTGCCAGCAAACACCTACAATGCGATTGCAAGAGAAGAGATAGCAGCTGACCTGTCAGAAATTCAAGTTTCGCATTAAGTCTGAATTTAAATTTGAGGCAATGGAATACATGTCCGTCAACTCCAAGATTGCCACCGCTGACAATCATGGCATAATACCACAAAGGGATAGGCACGACTTTCGTTATCGCAACAGACAGCAAAGGTAACAAGGTTGCCATAAAGATTGAAGTGGCATCACGCATTGAGACACATGCCCAAGAGATAAACAGCTTCCGGTTATATATGGACAATGCTCTGAAAACATATTGTATGTGCAGTGAGAATTTAAAAACAGTGCGCTGAAATCTCTAATCAGCAGTGCTGATTATAAAAACTACAGTGCTGATTTGAGTTTTCAGCGTACTGTTTTTCACTCCTCGCTGCATTATTTTCCATTTCTCTCTGCACAGACTTTTTTATTTTTCCGGCAATTTCAACTTGGCGAAAGACGGTCTATAATAATTTATTGTAATAAATCTAAAACAGCTTCTAATATTGCTGATAGGGGTGTTTTCAACGGAAAAATCCATTGAAAACACTCCGAATCATTTTTCTGCATCCACTATAACAAGCGGATTATTTTACCAACGCTTATTCTAACAAGATTACTTTGGCGGTTTTATTGTCCATTCCCGGCATAGTCCGTCCTACCGGAGCATTAATATATGTGGCATCGGCTATTGTGAATATCTTGTTACCAAGCTGTATATAGTCGCCAACAATACCGCTGTGCTGTGTCAGCTCCACAGCTGAAGCCAGATGCCCCGGATAATAAATCAAGATGCAGCGCAAGCCCAGTAAATCACGAACTAAGCGAGTAAACAGAATACTACGGTCTTCGCAGTCGCAATATGGATAATACAACGATTCTTCGGCAAAGAACGCACGGTCGCCTCCCCACACCTTGTCATCGTATTCATAAGTAAATCCAGTCTGTACGAAGTTGAGTAGTTTGTTTACAGCCTTCAATTGATCGCAGTTGCTTATCGCCCTCTTCAAATCGTCATAAATCTGACTTTTTATGTTCTCGCTCATCGGTGTATTTGCGTACATCGCCCATCGACTTACCATGTTGTCGCCAATCATGGAGGTAGGATAAGTGGAATAAAAATCCATCAGATTCTTGTTCGACTTGAATGTTACCCGTACATCCGGAAATCTATCTGACTTTCGAGTCCGCGCCAAAGTCATCGCTTTACTCAATTCCGGATTTTCCGGAATAAGCAATGACAGGCTTTGCTCGCCCGGAAAAGCTTGGTCGCAAATATATAGCTTTGTGGCATCTATATCGTATGGATAGAAAGATTCCTTGCCAAGGGTATAATAAGGCTGTCCGAATATAACATGCTGTGAAGCATAGAGTATATGCAGCTTCCCGGATTCGTCACGTGCCAATCTCATCTTATATCCTGATTGGCAAAAGGTATATGCCATCAGTAATGTGGCTTCATTACTTTCTTTGCCACAAAGCGCATCGCTCATGGCTTTCAGCATTGTAAAATAAGCCCAGTCGCAAAGACTATATTCCGTGCGTAGTTGCAGACAATCATACGCAAGATTGGTATATACATCGTCCGAAGACATTTCCTTCCATGCATCGGCAATGTTATGCTCCTTCGTTCCACGCAATTTCAATGCGTCAGAAAGATTGTAGCGTACACGCATGTCTGTACCAAACCATTGGAATTTCACTTTTTCCACATCCACAGGGCTTGGCACATCTTCCAGCGGCTCTATCGGCACAGGCTGTGGATCTATATCCGGAACACGAATGATGTTCTTATAAGGCAAGGGTTTCGGTTCCGGTATAGGAATATCCAAGTTGTCTTTCGGGTATATTACCGGAGGAACAGTTTCTTCTTTCGGTTTCGGGACAGGCTCCTCCTTCTCGAACTGTTTCCATGGATTATTCAAGAATGCGGCATACTCATCATTGCATTTCTTGCGAAAATCTTCAAAATCCTCATTGATGGATTTGCGAAACGATTCAAAATCATTTTCAAAGTTATCATTTTGGGCATAGCCGTGCCTACAAAAACACACAACCATGCCCAATGCTATCAGCCACCTGTTCATTTGACTACTCAAAATCACCGGAAAGCACGTCTTTTACAACATCGCTCAATTCGTCGCCTTCAATCTTCAGTTCTTTCTCCAACCGACGCTTCAGTGATGCCTTCATTTCTTTCTTGTCGTATGCCACCCGCACTTCTACTTCATAGTTGTTACCCTTTACACGATAGAAATGTATGACAGGTGTCATCATGCTCAATGTGACATCAGTTATAGACTGAACACGTTGATTGAACTGGTCGTTAGACGTAGCATTGTCGGCAGAAGTCTGTCTGTTGTCCAATGCTGCTTTCATGGCCGCAGCTACTTTTGTCTTCAGTATTGCAGCAATCTCCACTTGACATTGGTTGCGTGCGCTGGCATATCCGGCCGACTCCGAACCGGAGAGAACTGTAGCTGTATGAGAAATATAGCGACGTACCGTCTGTCCGTCTTCGTCACGCATAAGTTCTTGGTTCATCAACCGTGAGCGTATTAACTGAGCAGCCATGCCATCACCGCCAGCAGGTACACACCATCCAGCTTTTTCCCTGTTCTTCACTTCCTTCTTTACTTCTTTCATTACTTCTTTCGAAGGTTTTGCGCTGAGCATTTCCATGTTGATTTTGTCGAGTTCCCGCTGCTGCTTTGCCAACTCGACAGCACTTTGTGCGTAACTTGCTGTAGTAATCATTCCCACAGCCAGCAATAATGTAAGTCTCTTCATAATATATAAAGTATTAAAAATGAAATATCATTCGTCTTGCCTTCTATTTGTTATAGAAATGTCCGGCAGAAAATATATTCGACATGGAAACCTCATTAGGCTGCCATGTGCGCACTTTTATCTGCGGAGCGTCATGGTCGGTCATGTCAACCAATAGAAAGAGATAGCCCTTATCTGCATAACGAGTAGATGTGTATTCTTGCCCTATCTGGATTCCGTATATCTCTTCATCTTCGTATTTGTCCAACCACTGCACATCGTTGTTCGTAAAACGGATGTTGATAAATTCGTTGTTGTTGAATGTACGTTCTACGTTCTTGATATAGGTGTTCTTGTCGTAGCGGTTATATTTTATGATGTCGCGTCCTTCGGATGATATATCATGGAGTTCCGGAGACTTAATCAAATTGCGTTTCACCACATTTCCGACAATTATCACAGCATCGTCTGCAAACATGTCTTTTATAAAGTCTATCCGTTTTAAGCTGTATGCAGTCTTGTAATTTTCCAGAAATTCCATGATTAGCTCTCGTGTCTCGTCTTTCCATCCGGGGGCATATTTCGTCATGATATCCGCTGTTGCCACTTTTCCCAGTCCAAAAGCGAGATTGCATATCTTCTTGTCTTGGTCGAATGTGAACACTACATCTTCCACAAATGTTGTCTTTCTCGGATTGTTGAACGAAAAGGACATTTGCAGTCCGCGTGCCACTACATTGCCTTTGTGTCCCTTGAAGTAAATCATGTTAGGTGTACCGACTATGCGCCCCGCCCCATACGATATGAGTTTGTTATATATTTCCAGTCCTTCGATTGTGAAACATTGGTTCGCATTTGAATAGTTGCGTGTCCTGATGCTCTCGATGACCTTGTCCATGACCTTGCCATACATAAGGTCATCATCAACTGTTTGCGACTGTTTAGGTTGCAATGTCGGTTCCGCTATAGTAAATTCTTCCCGTGCTGAAACTTTTTCCTTCGTTTTTTTCGGTGTGCCAGCCGATATGGACATTCCGCCATTTCCTGTAGCTTTAACGTCTAAGCTGGCTTCAGGAAAGACTTTCTTGGGAATGGCTGTCAATACGGCATTCAGTTCATCATCATTGCGCGACAGGTTCTTGAACTCGTATTCTATGCTCAGATGATAGTATTCGGGAGTGTAGCCCGGAACCATTTCAATCATTCCGCGCCCATCCTTTGCTCTGCCATCACAGTCCCCCTGTCGTCCATCGTTATACAGGAAGTCGAGACTGGAAACAGAAACACCTTTATATTTGAAAAGCAAATCCACACAATCATTCTCGCGCTTTTCAAAATTCACGCTTATGTCCTCCAAGATTTCTCGAATCTTTATCGGAAGTGTAGTAGCAAGGCTGTGTCCGTTTGAGTCTTTCACTTCTGACGGATGTTGCAGAGAGCACAGGAGCGAATATGCCCAATAATAGTATTGGAGTGCCATATCCACTTTCGTCTTCTTTAATGCTTCTTCGGCGATATACACCATGTCGCACACTTTCTCCTTGCGCTTTTCATAAATTTTTTCCAGTTCCGTGCGTGGCATGTAGCATCTTACTGTCACTTCCGGCTCTTTCCCTTGCACGTCATATTTGTGGACATTCGTCAGCGAAGCAGAAGAATATGTACTCATGCAGTTGCGGACAAAAGTATTGTGGTCAATCTCTCCGTTGGATGCTTTATCTACGGCTTCCATTTGAAAGTCGCTTGCCACATGCACTGCTATCATCTGTACGAGTTCTTGCAGTGCCGCCTTGTTCGCCTCATACTCCGTCTTGCCTGTGCCGACACCATAGTAGTATTCTCCGGAAGTGCGGATATAGTCCCAGTTTTGGGATTTCACCTCCGGAAAATACAACCATAATGCCAGTAATATGTAAACGATACTGATTTTCATGAGAAACCTTATTTTACAAGAACCGGGCGGATGGACATGTGATAATATTTGTAAAGATAGGTGAACCGTTTGCTGCTGGTTCCTAGTTCCAAAAGCCATCCATACTCGTCACTATCATATTCTGATGAAGTCCAATAACACCCAGTAGTAGAGGGGGTTGCAGTGCTTGGGATTCTATTATAGTAGTTGTACATTGGCAGATAAATTTTATTGCCATTCTCGCCTGTCACAGTCCAGCAGTACACGTATCCGTTCTCAGAAGCAGCTTTGTTGTATGTCCATGTACACTTATCTATCAGTTCTTGCCATTGTTCTTTAGTAGGGATTTTGCCAACGCTCGCCCAACTGTTTAGTGGCAATATCATATTCAGAATTACCTGCGATGGCATGTACATTGTTGTTGTAATCAGAAAATGTAGTGGTGTTTGTTCCGTATGCATCACCCCATGAGCAAAGTGTTCCGTGAGCGTATTCTGTCTCAGCATTAATATTCATTGATGCCCAACGTACACTTAATCCTAAATCGATTGCCTCTTCCGGATAATAATAGACTTCCACCCATCCTTTGTTCTCCTCTTGTGAAGGCATCGTTATATATCCGCTTTCACCTGCTGCAAATTTCTTTGCATCAAAAGTCTTTGTGTATTGCCAATAATTGTCTTTGAGCGTGATTTCATTCTTGTCGTTTAAAGACACATATATATAAGGTGTATAGCCATCCTCACCAAATTCTGTGTGAAACTCATCACTGCTGCTTGTAAACTCTTTCTTTGTCAAATCGAAAGAGGCATTGTATATTGCACTTGAAACCCAGACCTCTTTTTTTGGGTGTCCCTTTTATTCGCATACGCGCAGTCTTTGGTGTCAATGTAGCGGTTACATACAGTTCACCATCTTCAACAATATAGTAAGCATCTTCATCTATATATATGCCACTTGTACTTGCCAACTCTATATTGTAATTGTCTTTGGCTGTAGCCCCGGTAAAGAAGAATGCCTCACATTTGCATTTGCTGCCCACAGAGATATTGCCGTAATAACTCAACTGCCATGCCGATGTCGTCGCATTGTAAACGGCTTTTCCGCAGATGACGGTTGCGTTGTCGCTTAAATAAAAGCGTAGGTAGATGGTGTTGCCGTTGTTCCATTCTGCCGATGTTGCACGTGTCTGCATGTCGTCGTATGAAGGACAAACACCGTCAAAGTGCATAACCATTGTTTTCTCGTTTTTGTCTTGAGCATTGTCTGTGATGGCATCGCTTAACTCATTGTCACATGACGTCACAATCATTGATAATACAGATGCGGCCATGAGAGTTGTAAAAAACCCTTTGATGTTCTTAAAAGTTTTCATTATCTATATCGTTTTACTGTTATTTTTATTATCTCTTCTGTATTCTTTAGAAATCAAAATTCTTATCTTCACCGTATTCCGTGCGGTCTATCTCTGTTTTTTCCTCTGCCGGGGCTGAAAACTCCTTGTCTTCACCATATCCGTTAATCGTGAATCCGGCATTATCTTTGTACGTCACTTCCAAATCGATATCCTCACCAAAGTCTTTGCGTGTAAATATCGTATTCTTCGCATATTGCCCTACAACCACATCTATTATCTTCGCTTCCGAGTTTTCTCCTGAAAGTCCAGTAAGATAGAAAGAAATTGTTGCTGTGCGTGAGTTGTCACCGTCAAACGGTTGTGTTTCAATTTCCACAAGATTGTTGTTGGTCGTCACCGTCAGCCAGTCTGCATCCTGTTGTTTTTCTATGCGGAACGTACCGTCAGTATCTACACTGATAGGCTTTGCTTTTCCGCCTTTGCTAAAGAACCATACAGCTTCAGTATCTACTTTCAGATACCGTCCTGACTGTCTCACCACAAACTTCACACCCTGATTGTTTGCAGGAGTGAAAATTACTGTATCGGTGCGCGATTCCAACGAAGGATTGTCTTTTGCCGTTATCACCAATTCCGCATCACCTTGTCCCGCAGTTGCAGACAGTGTGAGCCATGAAGAGTTGTTCTTCAATTCCGCCCTCCATGTCTGATTGGTGGATATGCTCAAGTCTATACCTCCACCGATAGAAGGTATGGCACTTGAAGAACCTCTGTCGATGGTGAAGTAGCGTCCTTTCTGATGCACAATAAAACTTTGTACAGTTGTTCCTACCGTCACGTTGACTCTTCCCGTACGTTCATCGTCGCTTTCATTTGCGGTCACCGCCACGGATAATGCTCCGCTGCCGATACCGGCAGCCGGTGTCAGGCTAATCCAATCGCAGTCTGTCTCAGCCGTCCACGTACCATCGGTTTTAATGTTTATCGTTGATGATGATGCCGTATTCCCGAATTGCAAAGTTTTCTCAATGGCATCAAAATATTTGCCTGCCTGTTCGATATTTATAGTCAACCCGTAGCCTATGCCGTCATTGCCAATAACCAATTTGCCGGTTCTTTTGCTCACAAGAGGATTGTCTGCCGCCTTCACTTTAATAACAGTTTTGCCCTTGCCGCCATTTCCCGGTGTAACAGTAACCCAGTCCGGTTTCTCCTGTATTTTCCATAATGACAGATTGGTGTTCAGTTCAAATTCTTTTTCCGACACCATCGAAGTGAATGACAATTTGCCGTCACTGACATTCGAACTTATGTAAAAACCGGATTGAAGTACTAACAGTTCTATTGTTTTCGTACCAACTGTGATAAATACACTTCCTTCGCGAAGAGTAGATGTGTTATTAGCTGTCACACTTACTGATAATGTTGCAACACCGGCCTTTCCTTTTTCCGGAGACACTTCTATCCAGTCTGCGTATGTGTAAGCACTCCATGACACATCAGATTTCACTTCTATGTTTTTTGTTTCCGGGTCATTGTTGAATTGCAGATTCTGCTCTGCAACTGTAATGTCGGGCACACTTTGAACCACCGTCATATAATATGTCTGTTTGGTTTCCGAAACATATTGTCCGGTCTGTCGGTACACATCAAAAAGCACTCTGCCGGATCTGACATTTCCAGTTATGTTCTCTGTTGTAGAAATGGTTATTATCCCGGCACTCTCATTGTAACTGACAGTGAACCAATTTTCTTTTGTATATACCTCAATCTTCGGAGAATTACTTTCCACCGAAACTGTGGTACTTGATGCAGACGCGCTCATCTTCACCTCTGTTTCAGAGACATAAACATTCGGTTCCCGGCTTGTTTGCTCGGCTACGATATTTTGAGAAAAATCGTAGGTTTCCTTGTTTCCCGACTCAAGGCTTAACACCGACAGCCTATAGAAAGAGGACGGATTTGCCGCTGCCGTCAACACAACATCAACTTCTTCTTGTTCTCCGCTACCGGATGTCCGATCTGCCGTAAGCCAGTCATTCGGAATATTGAGCTTCCACGGTGTGTCTATCGTTGTTATTGTCATCGTTGCTGTAGATTCCTCCGCATTGTCAAAGAAGATGTAGTCTGACGTCCGTAAATAGTTCGCTTCAACAGACGGTATTCTACCCTCTTCAAAATAGTCGTCACATGAACTCATAGTCCATAATGTTGCGATGCAAAGTAATAAGAATATATTTCTTTTTGTGCCCATCTTTTTTGCTTTTGTTTTCATATTTGTTAGAAGAAAAAGAAAAACTCACACCTACAGTTGAATCCCTCAGTCCAGTCTTTCATTGCCGGCATATCGGAAATCACCTCAAAACTGTCACTTTCGAGAGCCTTGACAGAGTATTCTGGAATTATACCTATTCCCAGACCCTTGCACAATGCCAATTCAAAGCGTAATCCCGCTGTACCTGAAATCACGTATGCGTCAAGGTTGTCACAACCCATTTTTATGAAGTTGCATCCTATCTGGGGAGTTATACGGACATGCGTGCCGAGGATGAATCCCCAACCGATTTTTCCTCCTGTACACATTTGCAATGTCATCTCATCTTTTTCAGGACGGCTTAGTCCATCTTGATACAACCAGTAGAACGGTTCTTTTTTCATGCCCATCAAGTATGAACCTTCCATGTTGAAGTTGCCGGCATAGAATCCCATTGTTCCGCCAAAAGCATTGAGCGCACCGAACTGTGCATCACCGCCCATATAGAAGATATTCTTTTTCATGTACTGCCGTCTCATCTTAATGAATACATTAGGATGAGCCACATTGATATTCATGCTTTTTGAAAAACGGTGATAGCGTTTTCCTCCATAATCCTTTGTTGCCGTTATTCTGTATGTGCCCGATGCCATTTCCTTTTCTACCGGCATCATTCCAACATAATCGTTGTTAATGAAAAGAGTGGCACCGCTTGCGTTGCTCTTGAAAGAAATCTTGTTAATTGTTCCAAGACTTACTTCGATGTTGCTCTGCCGTCCTTCTTCTATGTTTACTTCTCGCGTTTCCGCCTTGTGATCTGCCATAGAAATCTCAACCTTGTGCTTGCCAATGAGTATGTCATTTATGTTACGCGGAGTGACACCATAGCTCTTGCCGTCAATTTTAATGTTAGCACCAGATGGTGTTGATATGACAGACAAGAAGCCGACAATAGGTTCCGGAGCTTCGAGAGTAGTCGTCGAAGCCTTGTCTGCTTCAACCACCACTTGCTGTTGCGTCGGACGGTGATTCTCTTTTCGGCATTCCACCAGATACGTACCGGCTTTAAGCGGTCCGGCCCAACGTCCCGACGATTTGTATTCGCCGTCAATATAGATTTCCGCATTGTTGTCAACCAAGAATGTGGTCTCGGCGAAATTTGATTCCATAACAGGCGATATGACAGTGGTTTCACCACGGTTGATGGTGAAAGTTTGCGTGTAGTGCTTATACAGGTCTTTCACAAGCATAAGTTCATGCGTACCACAGTCTAACTCGGCTTTGCCTGTATATGGTACGCTACCCATTTCCTTGTTGTCGATAAACACTTTTGCACCACCCGCATTGCCCGGGTCTTTGACTTCCACGTAACCGAAATTCGGAATCAGAGTAACCTGCTCGTTGTATGTCTCTTCCGAATTGGTGAGAGTCAAACGACCACTACCCTGCTGATATTTGTCGAGATTAACCTCATAGAAGTAAGTGCCGAACTCCAAGTTCATAGCCACGCAACCAGTCTCGTCCGTTGGCTTTACATCTGCGGCGTCATGTTCTCCCTCACGTGTAATGCTGACCAAAGCTCCTGCTACAGCCGGAACAACTTTTATTTGCAGCATTTGTTTTTTAGATGTACGGACAATCCTTTGCTCCACTTTGTCAAAAGATATTTTCAACTCGTAGTTCTTGCCTTCCCTTATTGTAGTTCCAAGGTCAAACTTTTTGATTGTCGCATAGCCTTCGCGTTTGATTGTCACAGAACGCGCATTCTTCTGTACATAAACCCATAGTTCATCATCCTGAACCACTGTTTCATGGCGCATGTTGCCGAAATCGAAAGTGAATTTGTCCCAGTTGTCTATTGACACCGAAGGGTCTGCGGACGAGACCTTTATGATTGCCATTCTCGAACCATTGCTGTCAATTTTTTCATACTCTCTTGATGTCGCAGTAGTCGCCGCCTGATCCTCACTGAAACTCACAATGTTGAACTTGGGCAACACTTGCTGAGCTGCACCTGTTATTATACAGCAACATAATAACAGTAAGGCGAACATTCTTTTCCCGATTTGTGTTTTTTTGCATAACTTTTTCGTCCCGTAATTTATACTTTGAAACCAATTTTTCTGTTATCTACCCCTAACAAATGGAAGCTATTGAAACTTTATATGATAAGCTTTATAACTTGTCTATATTGTCATACATTATAATATCCCCATTTTATTACGGAGGTTATTTGCACTATTTACGTGCATGTAACTGGCATTAATCATGCGGAATACATAAAAATATATCGCAAATCAAAATGCCTTTCATTCAATCTGTTGTTTCGTTTGTAAATACCCTTTGATAATTGTACTGGATTTATTGTTTTTTTACACATTTTTCAGTTGCACTCTACAGGAGAGTGAAAGTATGTATGAATATTTTTCACATAATTATCTGATAACAAGGATAATTGCCATGGTAAATATACTTATGATACCAGTTTTGTATAATTTGTTCAAACAAATTATACAAAATTTTGATAAAATAAAAGCGCAGATTCAAAAAAATGTATCTTTGCAAAAATTAGTTTCACTCTCCTGTAGAGTACAAACACATACGATTATCTATATACGTATTTAGTTTCGGAGTAGCACCCTTATAATCTTTCTATTTGCTTTACAGACCTCACCTGTCCTTATTCCAGCCAAATAGATGCGCGTATTCGTTTCGTTGTTATGTCCCAGTGCTTCACTGATAACTGAGATAGCAATATTGTTATCGCGTGCGATAGTCGCCCAGCTGTGGCGCGCTATGTACATGGAGAGAGGAGATGAGAGTTTCGCCATTTCTCCTATTTTTTTCAGTTTTCGGTTTATGAGCATCAATGCGTTTTGTATTGTCTATGCTCATCACCGCTTTCGTCCGTTATAATTGGCAGCAGATATTTTGTGCTGTTTCCATACATATCTACTATTTCCTGCATCTCCTTTTCCCATTTTATTATTATAGGACTGCCGGATTTGCGGCGACGGTAATACAGCATACCTCCCGAGATGTCGTTTTTACACAAATATGCCATATCGACAAATGCCATTCCGCATGTAAAAAAGCTAAACATGAACAAATCACGCGCTTTTTGCAGCATGGGATTGCCGGAAAGGTCAAGACGTGCTATTTTTTTCATGTCGCCAGCCGATATTGCACGTTTGACGGTTGTATCCACACCCGTATAGACATGTCCGAAGAGTTTGGGATGCACCGGCATTCCGCATTCCGCTGCTTTGTTGAACATGGAACGGAGTGAACGCATATAGAATGAAACAGTATTCCTTATGTTTCCCCTCGCTTTCAGATATGCCTCAAAATCTTCAATTATTTCGGGTGAAAGCACGGAAAAGCTCAAGTCTTTATGCCCTCTGAAATTGATGAATCGCACAAGAGCCGAATTGTGATTGTTTGCGGTGCTCAGCCGCCCGAGTTGTTTCATCCGCACAATGTGGTTGCGGCAATAATTGAAGACCGAACTTTCGCCTTTACTTGTGCGGTTAAATGCCATGACCACATCATCGACAGAATAGGGGTGCCGTGCCAACTCCAAGTCGTTGATAATGGCAGAAATTGTTTCGATGCCATGCTCCACATCTTCTTTTGCGCTTATGATTTGCAAAAAACGGTCGTCGCACGAAGCTGGTATGACAACAGACTCTTTTTTCTCATCCCATTCCCATGTGTACAACACATATCCTGTCTTTATCCATTTCACTTTACGCTGATGGATGATTTGATAGTAAAGTGAACCTTTTTCTGATTTGCCTGACAAGACTTTGAATTTTAGTTTTATTGATGCCATATTATTCTTATGTATTATTCCGACTTGACGGATATAGTGACATATTCCGGCTCAGGCTTTTTCGCAATAAGTCGATGATACAGAAGTGGCAGGACAGAACTGCATGTCATAGGCAAGCGGTTCGGATATTTCCATAGCAGAAAACCATGCAGGTGTACGCAAGAGCTGTTGACAAAAATAAACTTGTGTTTGATGATTGCATTTGACTATTGTCGAATGAAAACACCGAATAATATATATGTTTGTAGGGAGGATGGTCAACTGCAACCATCAAACATAACAGACGACTATATGGTAACTTTTACTGAACACACCTTATTTATTATAATATAAGGTATAAGGATATGGTTCGATTTTGCTCATAGAGTTTTGTGCATCTTTTTTCAAGCGTTTTTGCCTGCTTCTAAAGCGGAGATACTCCTGTCAAGCACAAGGATGCTTTCCGGGCCCATATTGAACAGCAAGTCTATGATGCTGAGATTGGGCAGGAAACCATGCTTGCCGGCGAACACCTGATAATATTCCGCGGGAACAAATTCACCATCACACCTCCAGTCCGTCTTTGGCGACAATGAAGTTCTGAAATCCTTGCATGTCTCCGTCATATCGCACGGCTGCACATAACTGTCTGTACGCTGAATGGAGGGACGGACGTCAATCAGTTCGCAGCACTTCTCCACAAGAGCTTCGTTGAAGTCAAGCAGGAAGTCCCAATGCTTCTCATAGAACGGACGGAAATCGTCCTGATAATACTCGAAGAAAGGAGAGTTGAAGTAGCTTGAAGCCAGCGCCTGCCAATGCCTGTGCCGCCAGTTGTCATGCTCACTGATGCGCACATCCTTCATCAAGCATTTTGCCGTGGCAAACTTCTCCACCGGCACTGTAAGGGCAAGCATACCGTTGGGCGAATCTATGACGCACCGTGTGCGGTAGGTCTGCTTCACATAGTTCTCATGCTGCTCCACAAAGCATCTTCCTCCGGAAACCAGCTTTGCGAAGTACTGTACCGGAGGAAGATATGCGGAGGATAAATATATATCCATCTTACTCATTAATATATGTATCCATCTGTTTCATTTGATGTCCGCCACCCACTTGAACAGTCTGTTCCAACGTATGCGGCTCGAAGGGTTGGAGTCGGGACTTATCGAGAGCCATACAAAGAGCGGTTTGCCCACCACATGGTCTTCCGGCACGAAGCCCCAATAGCGAGAGTCGGCAGAACAGTGGCGGTTGTCGCCCATCATCCAATAATAGTCCATCTTGAACGTATAGGAATGCGCCTCCTTGCCGTTGATAAATATCTTTCCGTCTTTCACTTCAAGTTCGTTTCCTTCATACACTCTGATAGGACGTTCATAGATGGCGATATTCTCCATCGTCAGCTCCAGCGTCTCTCCCTTGGCAGGAATCCACAGCGGACCGTAGTTGTCGCGCGTCCATCCGTAATAATGGCCAAGAGGATAGAGATTTCCGAAGAATCCGTCCTTTATCTCCACGATACTGTCAACAAGAGCCTTGTTTGCCTCAAGTGCCTTGAGAGCCGACTGCGTGAGCGGTATTCCGTTCACATAATCAAAGATGCGTGAACGGTCGGCATCGCTTATGTCAAGTTCGTTGCACAGCTCGTCGCTCAACACCTGCCTGTCTTTCGTATAGACACGATAGCAAAACTGCACCTCTTCCGGCTGTTTCTGCGGCTTTCCATCCACATACACCACCTTGTCCTTTATCTGGAATGTCTGTCCGGGCAGACCGACACAACGCTTCACATAATTCTCGCGCCTATCGACAGGACGGCTTATTATCTCGCCATATTGGTTAGCATCAGCTTTTATATACTGTTTCCCGTATGTATATAGCTGATTGAACAGTTCCATCTGCTGCTCTGTTGACAAAGATTCCAAACGAGGCATCGCATATCCCTGCTCCACCGCCATCTGACAGCCGATGGAATAGCACAAATCGTAGAAGTCGCTATTACTGTAGTTTACAGCCACCGTGTCGCCCGACGGATAGTTGAACACCACAATATCGCCGTATTCCACCTTGCCCAGCCCCTTCACACGGCGGTACTCCCAGTGCGGCCATTCAATGTACGACTTGCAGTTGAGCACCGGCAGCGTGTGCTGCGTCAGCGGCATGGTCAGCGGTGTCTGCGGAATACGCGGCCCGTAGCTCAGTTTCGACACCAAAAGATAATCGCCCGTCAGCAGCGACTTCTCCAAAGAGGAAGAAGGAATCTGGTAGTTCTGGAAAAAGAAGTTATTGACGAAATAAACGGCCACAAGCGCAAAGACAATGGCATCTACCCAACTCATAAGCGTCTTTGCCACAGGGTCTTCAAGCTCCTTCCACCATGTCCAGCGTATCTTCTTGGTGATATATACATCGAAGATGAAAGGCACAACGACAAGCCCCCACCAGCTCTCCACCCAATAGAGGAACAAGAGATACAACAGAGTGACCACCGCAAAATAAGTCCATGAAAGCCACTTCGGACGCGGTTTCTCTTCTATACTTTTTTTATAATTCTGATAATAAGAACTCATTTCCGTAGAATATTTTTGTTTACAATGATTCAGAACTTGAACAAATCGTCAGTTGATAGCAGCCCATGATGCTCTGCCGTATATTCGGCAGCAAGCACCGCACCGAGAGCAAACCCCTTGCGGCTGTGCGCATCGTGCGTGATGGTGATGCAGTCGGCTTCGCTGTCGTATATGACACTGTGGATTCCGGGCACCTCATCGCGACGTACAGAACTGATGGGCAGTTCGTCGGCAGCACATTCCTCCGTGCCCGAAAGTGTGCCATCAGGCGCAAGCAGCGTACCCTTCGTCCATGACTTCTTGCGGTCCAGCTCCGACAATATACCCTCGGCAAGCGTGATAGCCGTACCGCTCGGAGCATCAAGCTTATGCACATGATGAGTCTCCACCATCTTCACGTCGTATGAAGGGAAGCGGTTCATAATCTTTGCCAGATACTTGTTTACAGCTGAAAAGACAGCCACTCCGATACTGAAGTTGGATGCCCAGAACAGCGTCTTGCCCTCTTCCGTACAGGCGCGGCGGACATCGTCGCCATGCTCTTCAAGCCATCCGGTGCTTCCCGACACCACTTTCACTCCGGCTTTCCAAGCCTTCAAGTAATTGCCGTATGCCACATGGGGAGCTGTGAACTCTATTGCCACATCCGCGCTCTTGAAAGCATCCGTTTCAAAATCCTCCTGATTGTCTATATCTATAATGCAGACAATTTCGTGTCCGCGCTCTATGGCAATCTGCTCTATCATTTTTCCCATCTTGCCATAGCCAATCAATGCTATCTTCATAAGTCGTTCATTATGTGATTCCAATGTCTTGCAAGCCACAGCCTACAGATACAAATATGCTATATGGGACAAAGTTACACATTAAACATAAAACTTCGAGATTTTATGCCGTTTTTTTGTCATATTCTCTCGATATGCTCCTGTTTCATGCAGTCAGAACGTCGTTATCGGATTTTCAGCAGACATAATTGTGCTGATTTCCGGTCTTGAAAATAACCCATGTCGAGGCTCCATAAAAAAATTTTTGACATCGCTTTTTGAGGGCATGTTCGATTTTGACAAAATGACACGTGTTTGAGTTGTTTTGGTTTTCTTTTTGCTAATTCCATGCACTTATACTGTCTTTTTGATTTTGTCAAATGTTAAAATTCCAAGCCCTCTGGCACGCGTCAAAATGAAGCACACCGAACTTTTATCGGAAATCGGGGATTCTACGCGCGTTTTCCGAGAGCTTCGTCAAGTGTGAAATAGTGTTTCGATTTTAGGCTGCATGTTCACATTTGTTATATTTTGGCGAAGTCTTTCTGAATT
>JAJPZU010000057.1 GCA_021204165.1 Prevotellaceae bacterium | reverse complement strand
TGTTACATTTTCTACTTGAATTGAGATTTTATAATCATCTTTTAACAGCTTCTTAGAATAAAAATAGTTCTTTTTCTTTGACACAATATATTAAATATCTAAGTTTGCAGCCATTTCTAATTTTAATTAATTTTACGTATGAAAAAAAATCTTTACATCATTCTTGATGATTGTGACAGCTTTGGTAATGTCACTTCCTGTACAAGCAGCTGTTTCGTTTACAGTTGAGGCCATTAACAAAACTGAAGGCGGATCGACAGAGAGGGTTGCTCCGGACGGTTCGTTTGAAAACAACTCGAAATTCCCGAACATCAACATTGTTATGGCTGAATATGGTGCAGAAATCAATGGTGAAACATTGTTGTTGACTTCTGACAAAGGCTACAGCAAGGAAATAGAAATCAACCACATGTTTTATGACATGGGATATGACATGTCTGTTGTAGTTAAAATCAACAATGAAGATGTCACAGAATCCGGTGTCTATACACTTCATATTCCTGCAGGTTTCATTGCTCGCGGTGGTGAAAGTAATGAGGCTATGGAACTGAAATGGACTTACACAAACACAACCCAGCAGGGTGGGGGCGAAGAAAAAGAACTGGCACTTAAAAGCTTCTTTGTAAACGGTGAAGATATGTTGTTGCCGAATCCTGCTCTTAAAAGCATAAAGAAAGGCGATCCAATCGAAATAAATATCGATCCTATACCTGAAGCTGTAATGTTGTCTTTGGTCTTCACATCACCAGAAGGTGAAATTATGCGCTCTATGGAGATTTATAAGAATGATTTGAATCCGAACATAGAGGTGGATGTTGAATCCGGTAGATATAAGACTGTAATGGGTGGCGGAATCGAGCACAAGTTCCTCATTGGTAAAGAATACACCGCTACTATAGAGGGATATAATACAACTAACAAGAATGGTTCAAGCAAGACATGGGGACCGGTGGAAGTTAAATTCGCAGGTGCATCAGAGCCTTATAAGTTCAGCGATGCTAAAATCGTGTCTGTCAGCCCTGAGAACGGCGCAGAAGTGACAGATATTACAACTCCTATTGTCATCACTTTCTCAGCTCCGGTGGAGACCGTTGAGTGTGTGGCTACAACCGGCGGACAGGGTGCAAATCAAATTACGATGAACAATATAACTTCCAGTGCGGACAAGACAGTGTGGACTATCAGTCCGGGCACTTCGTTCTGGAAGAACTCTGACACGGATTGGACTTTCATGATTAAGGCAAAAGATGCTGAAGGACTTGTGGTTGAAGGTACTAACGGTGTAGAGGTCAATTCTTACTACACAACGATTGTCGGATGTTTCCTTGCATGGCCGGAGGTTGACATTGTTCCTGGCACAGGCATGCTTGAAGAACTTTATCAGTTCTCTATTGAAAACAGCAGAGGTATAGGTTTGTCTTACAATGAAATTCCTTACGTTGTTGACGCAGACGGCAACGAGGTTGCAAGAGTGGATATGGACTCACAGGTTCAGTACGACGCAAGCGGCCGCGACATCACTACATTGGAAGGCGAAGTGCTGGCTGTCAAGACTGTGTTCAATCTTAACAAGGCAATCACTGAGCCGGGTCTTTACACATTGATAGCTCCGCGCTCTTCTTTTGCTATCGGTACTGAGTTCGATGCTGACTTCAACCGCTATATGGAGATTAAGTATCAGGTTGTCAAGATGCCTAAAGTGAAAGTGAACGTGGAATTGGCCAACTTTGCCGCAACTTCATTTGAGGTGCTTGAGGGACGTGATGCCACTGTGTCTTTGCAGCCGTCGGAAGGCTGGAAACTTGCAACGCTCACTCTCAATGGTGAAGATGTCACAAGCAGCGTAGTTGCAAATGCTTATACACTCAAGGAAGTTAAAGAAGAGGCTTCTCTTGTTGCAACATACGAGTTTGCTCATGAGGTGGAAATTATTGAGACTTCTGGTATTGTGTCAGTAGAAGACCGCGATTGCACAATCTCTACAACAGACAACGGCATACAGATTGAGAATCTTAAAGTCGGCGATGTGGTCAAGGTCTATACTGTAAACGGCATGTCAATAGCACAGATGACAGCTTCTCAGGATATCATGCAGATTTCTGCTCCTAAGGGACAGGTTTATGTTGTTGTCATAAACTGTGCAGCTGTAAAGGTGAAATATTGATCGCAACGTAATCATATAGAATAGCAAGGGTGTGTCGCAAGGTTTGCGGCGCACCCTTTCCCTTTTTTGTGTGGTCAGGCAAGGGACGCAGACAGCATGGGCTTCGCGGGAACACATATCTTTTTGTCTTGAAAAGGACTTTGTGTGCAATATGTAAATGCCTGTTTCATACGCTTTAATGCAACTTTCCAAAAAATGAGTGCAGATTTTTCTTTGTGAACTTTCTTTTTTTGTGTACTTTTGCAATAGTTTTTACAAGAAATATAATAATCATAATTGGACGAAGTATATTATGGCGATTTCAAAGACGAGAAACATGCTGGTAGATGTTGCACGACAGCTATTTGCAAAAAATGGCTTTGAGAACACGACAATGAATGATATTGCGGTGACCTCCAATAAAGGACGCAGAACTTTGTACACTTATTTTAAAAGTAAGGATGAAATTTATCTTGCCGTTATACATTCGGAACTTGAGCGGTTGTATGAGAGTATGGAGGAGGTGGCAAGGAAGAATATCTCTCCGGAGGAAAAGATTGTACAACTTATTTTTGCTCATCTGGAAGTCGTTAAAGAGGCCGTATATCGGAATGGAAGTTTGCGGGCCGAGTTTTTCAGAGATGTGTGGAAGGTGGAGCAAGTCAGAAAAACATTCGATAAGAACGAGATTACATTGTTTCGCCGTGTGATGAATGAAGGGATTGACCGTGGTGTGTTTGACATAAAGAATGTAAAACTTACTGCTGAAATAATGCACTTTTGTCTGAAAGGATGCGAAGTGCCGTATATATACGGACGTTATGCAGCCAAAAACGCGGAAGAGCTTTATCCTTATGTCAGAAGGTTCGTATTGAAGTCGCTTGGCAATAAGCTTGTATAGTCTGATGCTTATTTGATTTCTTACAATATAGTTTATCAACAATTATCTAAAAAATATAAGTAATTATGGGTTTATTAAGTGGAAAGACTGCACTTATAACTGGTGCGGCTCGTGGAATTGGTAAAGGTATCGCTTTGAAGTTCGCTGCTGAAGGTGCCAATATAGCATTTACAGACTTGGTTATCGATGAGAACGGAAAGGCTACTGAGGCTGAGATTGCAGCTTTGGGAGTGAAGGTGAAGGGGTATGCTTCCAATGCGGCAGACTTTGCACAGACAGAAGAAGTGGTTAATCAAGTGAAGGCTGACTTCGGTTCTATTGATATTCTGGTGAACAATGCGGGTATCACAAAGGACGGTCTCATGCTCCGTATGAGCGAAGCTCAGTGGGATGCTGTGATAGCTGTGAACTTGAAGTCTGCATTCAACTTCATACATGCTTGTACACCAATAATGATGCGTCAGCGTGGCGGTTCTATCATTAACATGTCAAGTGTAGTGGGTGTTCATGGCAATGCAGGTCAGTGCAACTACTCTGCTTCTAAGGCAGGTCTTATCGCTTTGGCAAAGTCTATCGGACAGGAAATGGGAGCAAAGGGCATTCGTGCCAATTCTATAGCCCCGGGATTCATCGAGACAGCCATGACAGCAGCTCTTCCGGAGAATGTGCGTAAGGAATGGATTCAGAAGATTCCTCTTCGCCGTGGCGGACAGGTTGAAGATATAGCAAACACAGCACTTTATCTGGCTTCAGATCTTTCAAGCTATGTTACCGGTCAGGTGATTCAGGTTGATGGCGGAATGAATATGTAATATCCTTTTTGCCGGGGTTATATGTTTGTATGGGTACTTTCTTGCCGAGAGTGTAAGAACAGTGCGTATGCGGACTTATAATCCCGGAATCTTTTTAAATAAATAATAAGAATGACAGTTGTTTACGAGGACAATCATCTTATCATTGTAAATAAGAACAGTTCGGAGATTGTGCAGGGCGACAAGACAGGCGACAAACCTTTGTCTGAGACTGTAAAGGAATATATAAAGGAAGTCTATGCAAAACCGGGAAATGTTTTTCTTGGTGTTGTCCACAGGCTTGACCGTCCTGTCAGTGGACTCGTCATGTTTGCCCGTACAGGAAAAGCACTTGCCAGATTGAATGACATGTTTCGTACCGGTGAGGTTCACAAGACATACTGGGCGATTGTGGGGAGTGAACCGCCTCAGAAAGAGGGCACATTGGTTAACTGGCTTGTCAGAAATGAGAAGCAGAATAAGTCGTATGCGTATGACAGAGAGGTGCCGAACTCGAAGAAAGCCATTCTTGACTACCGTCTGATTGGGAAGAGCGACAATTATTTTCTGATAGAGGTTGACCTGAAAACGGGCCGTCATCATCAGATACGTTGTCAGCTTGCCAAAATGGGCTGTCCGATAAAAGGAGACCTTAAATACGGGGCGAAACGGAGCAACCGGGACGGCAGTATCTCTCTGCTCGCTCGCAGTATGGAATTTATTCATCCTGTGTCAAAGAAAAAGATATTTGTGGAGGCTCCTCTGCCGGATGATACGTTATGGAATAGCTTTGCAACGGTGGATTAGTTGTAAGGGGACTTTTGGATTGTTTTCTCCAAGTCTCGTCGGTCACATAGCACGCTATGCTCCCTCCTCAACTTGAGAAAACAATTCAAAAATGCCTCTCGAAATTACTCGAAATGGGTTTAAGATAGCTTCTTGTTTTTCTCGTGTAAAATGGCTATCGTTTCTTTGCGAGTTTACGTATAATGTCTTTGTTGATTTTGAAAATCCTTTGATTTTTTTTGAAATTGTTTTGCAGGATTTCTTCCGACTGGCTATATATCGTGTAAAAGTGTTCAACAATCATGCTTTGCAGATTCTCGGACACGTCTTTCACTCCTTCAGTAGGAGGACAAATACATTTTAAGCCTTTTGGGATTATTTCAATGTCAATGTCGCTTCCGGACATTACAGGGTCACCGTCATAATGAATGAATCCTTGTTCGGGACGATGGATGTGTATCTTTCTGCACCTGAATGTTTCCACATAATTGTTCAGGTCGATAGTCCCTTTGAATAATTGGAATACAATCTGTGGAGTGTCTATGGCATTAAATGGCTTTACGATGGTTATGTCCATCATTCCGTCATATACGGAGGCTTTCGGAGCTATATAGGCATTGTTGCCGTATTGTGACGCATTAGCGCAGGATATGATGAAAGCTTTGCAGGTGACTTGCTTTTCGTCTTCTCCTTCCATTGTAAGCTCATAATGCTCGGGTGTATATTGGAAGCCGTTTTTGAGAATGTTCTCAAGGTAAGTCAACGGTCCGCGTTTTCCCGATTGGGTGAATTTCATAGAGACAAGCGCGTCGAATCCCATTCCGCAGGTACAGAAGAAAGGGTGCTTGTCTATTATACCGTAGTCCATCAGACGCGTTTCCGCAGAATTGATGATATTGATAGCACCTGTAGGGTCTGTCGGGATGTGGAGGTGACGTGCCAGTCCGTTGCCTGAACCGCATGGGATGATGGACAATGCTGTGTCGGTGTGTACGAGTGCACGGGCTGTTTCGTTTACTGTGCCGTCGCCGCCTATGGCGCATACTACGTCCACTCCATGTCTCGAAGCACTTTCTGCTATTTCTGTAGCATGCCCGACATAGTTGGTACGTACAATGTCATAGTCATACAGGTTCTTGTCCAACTGCGCTTCGATAAGTTTAACAATATGCTTCTTGCCGGTTGCGCCGGACAAAGGATTTACAATGAACACAATTCTTTTGTCTTTCGCCATATACGTTGAAAAAGGAGTAATTTAGGGATTGCAAAATTACAACAAATCGTTTTTATCTGCTCTTGATTATATATTGTTTTTGATGAAAAAACATTTTTTTGAATAAAATGGATGTTGTAAAGCAGTTTTTTATTAAATTTGCAGCCTGTTGTTACGGCAACGGTCGAGTATATATCAAATAAATAACAAATAAAGTGTCGTATCAGTTCTCTCAAAAGAACCGAGACATATATTTGACTATGGGTTTATTACAGGAAAAATTAAGCAAGTATAGAGAACCACAGAAATATATGGAAATGGGGATCTATCCTTACTTTAGAGAAATTGACAGTCACCAGGATACTGAGGTGACTATGAGCGGAAAAAAAGTGCTCATGTTCGGCTCCAATTCATACATGGGGCTTACTTATGACAAACGCATTGTCGAAGCAGCCATAAATGCTATAAAGAAGTATGGTACAGGTTGTGCGGGATCACGTTTTCTTAATGGTACGCTCGATTTGCATATTCAGCTTGAACATGAACTGGCGGAGTTTGTAGGCAAAGATGAGGCTTTGGTCTATTCTACAGGATTTACGGTCAACTCCGGTGTGGTTCCAAGTCTTACGGGACGTAATGACTATATTTTGGGCGATGACCGCGACCATGCATCGATTGTGGATGGACGACGTCTTTCATATTCTACTTTCTTGCATTATAAGCATAATGATATGGAGGACTTGGAGCGTGAATTGAAACGCTGCCGTCCGGAAGCAATTAAGCTTATTGTAACGGATGGTATGTTCTCTATGGAGGGTGACTTGGCAAAGTTGCCTGAGATTGTGGCTCTTAAGAAGAAATACAATGCAAGTATCATGGTGGATGAGGCGCACGGAGTAGGTGTGTTCGGACGTCAGGGTAGAGGTACTTGCGATCACTTTGGTGTGACTGACGATGTGGATCTTATTATGGGTACGTTCAGTAAGTCCCTTGCCTCTATTGGCGGTTTTATTGCTGCGGATAAAGACACGATAAACTGGTTGCGCCACACTTCACGTACTTATATATTTAGTGCAAGTAACACTCCTGCTGCGACGGCAGCTGCTATGGAGGCATTGCACATTATACAGGCAGAGCCTGAACGACAGGAGAATTTGTGGAAGGTCACTAATTATGCTTTGAAATCGTTCAGAGAGGCCGGCTTTGAAATTGGCGGTACTGAGAGTCCGGTTATTCCTTTGTATGTTCGTGACGCGGAGAAGACTTTTGCTGTAACAAAACTGGCATTTGACAAGGGTGTGTTTATCAATCCTGTCATACCTCCGGCATGTGCTCCGCAGGACACTTTGGTCAGAGTGGCACTTATGGCTACACATACAAAAGAGCAGGTTGATAGATGTGTCTCAATCCTTGTAGATTGTTTTAAGGAGTTGGGCTTGCTTTGATACTTTGTCCGGAAGCTGACATTTTATGCTTGCAGGAAATACTTAATAATATAGAAAGGCGGAAGAGGAATGTTTGTTCTTCTTCCGCTTTTCTTGTGAAGTCACAAATTAAATTGATTTTATATTTTAAAGAGTCGGAAGAGTCTGGTAAAAACGTAGTGCTCTTCGTTGTCAAAGTTGAGAAATTTATTATATTTTTACTTCGCAGGTTTGTTCTCTTTTTCGTATCTTTGCAGAAAATATGTAAATCCCAAAATAAAATGTGTGGAATTGTTGGTTATTTAGGTAAAGGAAATGCTTTCCCTGTGCTTATAAAAGGCTTGAAGCGTCTTGAATACAGAGGGTATGACAGTGCAGGTGTTGCTCTTATAACAGATAGCGGTGAACTTGAAGTTTATAAGACAAAGGGGAAAGTTTCTGAACTTGAGTCTTATGTTTCAGGTAAAGACACTTCCGGTAGCATAGGAATAGCTCACACTCGCTGGGCTACGCATGGTGAGCCTAATTCGACAAATGCCCATCCTCACATTTCAACTTCCGGAAATTTGACTATTATACATAATGGTATTATAGAGAATTATTCGTCTCTGAAGGAAGGCTTGATTTCCAAAGGCATTCAATTCAGGAGCAATACGGATACTGAAGTTCTTGTGCAACTGATTGAATATGTGCAGAAGAAAAAACATCTTAATCTTTTGACGGCTGTCCGTATTGCTTTGCGTCAGGTTATAGGCGCGTATGCAATTGCACTTATCGATAAAAACAATCCGAATGAAATTATTGCGGCAAAAAAAAGCAGTCCTTTGGTTATTGGCATAGGGCAAGATGAGTTCTTTTTAGGTTCGGATGCATCACCGATAATTGAATATACAGATAAGGTTATATATCTCGACGATCAGGATATTGCTGTAATACGGAGAGACAGCAAGGATGTAGATATTGTGAATCTTTATAATGAAAAGACCGACCATGAAATAAAGACTGTGGATTTGAACATCGGTCAGATTGAAAAGGGTGGTTTCCCACATTTCATGTTGAAAGAAATCTTTGAACAGCCGGAATGTTTGAAGGACTGTATGAGAGGACGAGTAAATGTCGGTGCCAACAATGTGGTTTTGTCTGCTGTGATTGACCATAAGCAAAAACTTCTTAATGCCAGACGCTTTATCATTGTGGCTTGCGGAACCAGTTGGCATGCAGGATTGATAGGTAAGCAACTTATAGAAAATATCTGTCGCATACCGGTTGAAGTTGAGTATGCCTCGGAGTTCAGATACAATAATCCGGCTGTAGATTCCAATGATGTCGTGATAGCAATATCACAATCGGGTGAAACTGCTGACACGTTGGCTGCTGTTGAACTAGCCAAACAGAAAGGTGCTTTTATTTATGGAATCTGTAATGCAATATGTTCTTCTATTCCGAGAGCAACGGATACGGGGTCATACATTCATGTTGGTCCGGAAATAGGTGTAGCAAGTACAAAAGCATTTACGGGACAGGTGATGGTATTGACTATGCTTGCATTGGCATTAGGAAAGGAGCGCGGTACAATTGGAGATGTGGAATACAGAGAACTTGTATATGAACTCCATTCTATACCGGAGAAAATGAAGATTCTTTTGAAGGATAGTGAAAGAATTAAGGATATATCCCGTATATTTACATACGCACATAACTTCTTGTATCTTGGACGCGGCTATAATTATCCTGTAGCCTTGGAAGGTGCTTTGAAGTTGAAGGAAATAAGTTATATACATGCAGAAGGTTATCCTGCTGCGGAAATGAAGCATGGGCCTATTGCTCTTATAGATGAGGAAATGCCGGTTGTCGTGATTGCAACCAAAAATCCTTTGTATGATAAACTGATGAGCAATATACAGGAAATAAAAGCCAGACGTGGTCGTGTGATTGCTATTGTGTCTGAAGGTGATACACGAGTGAAGGCTTTGGCGGATGATTGTATTGAGCTTCCTCATACAGTGGAATGCCTTGAACCGATGCTTGCCACGATTCCGCTTCAGATGCTGGCTTATTATATAGCTGTATGTAAAGGTAAGAATGTGGATCAGCCGAGGAATCTTGCAAAATCGGTTACTGTGGAATAAAAAATATCGCTTTCTTGTAAGATGAAGTCTGTGTATCTTGAGGTGTTGAAAATGATTTTCAGTGTTGATAATACATGCTTGAAAAGAAATGCGGTAAATCGATAAAGATTGTAATTTTAATTAGGTAGAAAGAAGAGTAAGTATTATGGAGCCTCTCAAACATGAATGCGGAATAGTGATGATTCGTCTGAGGAAGCCACTGGAGTATTACCAGCAGAAATATGGTACTTGGATGTATGGTCTGAATAAGCTTTATCTCATGATGGAGAAACAGCATAATCGAGGTCAAGAAGGTGCCGGTGTCAGTTGTGTAAAGATAGAAGCTGAACCCGGGGAGGAATATATGTTTCGTGAAAAGGCTCTTGGTTCGGGAGCTATTACTGAGATTTTCTCAAATGTGCATAAAAACTTTCATGGCTATATGCCAACTCAGATAAATGATGCTTCATTTGCAAAGAGTAATCTTCCTTTTGCTGGAGAATTATATATGGGCCACCTTCGGTATTCAACTACCGGAAAGAGTGGTCTTTCTTTTGTCCATCCGTTCCTGCGCCGTAATAACTGGAGGGCGAAGAATTTGTGCTTATGCGGAAACTTCAATATGACAAATGTAGATGAGGTCTTTGCCGAGATTACAAAGACCGGGCAGCACCCTCGTGTTTATAGCGATACATACATTATGCTTGAGCAAGTGGGGCACAGGCTTGACCGTGAGGCTGAAAGGTTGTTTGTCCAGGCAAAGGAAAAAGCACTTTCCGGATATGATATCACCAATTATATTGAGGATAATATAAAAATGGAAAATGTGCTTGCTACTGTTGCACCTCTTTGGGATGGAGGATATGTGGTTTGTGGACAAACTGGTAGTGGCGAGATGTTCTCTATGCGTGATCCTTGGGGCATACGTCCGGCTTTCTACTATTTTGACGATGAGATTCTGGTTGTGGCAAGTGAGCGTCCTGTAATACAGACTGCTCTCGGACTTGAATACGAGCATATAAAGGAATTGTTGCCTGGACAGGCTGTGATTGCTGACAAAAAGGGAAATGTCCGCTTTTCCCAAATTATTTCACCTAAGGCAAACCGGGCTTGTTCTTTTGAACGAATATATTTCAGTCGTGGTTCTGACCGGGACATATATCAGGAACGTAAGTCGCTTGGAAGACAGCTTCTTAATCCTATATTGAAGGCGATAGATTATGATATTGACCATACGGTGTTCTCTTTTATTCCAAATACGGCGGAAGTTGCTTATTATGGAATGCTGGATGGCTTCAAGATGTATGTTAATGAACTGAAGATAAAAGAGATTGAGGCACTGGGGCATAACCCTACTCATGAGGAATTGTCTCGTATCTTGAGCTCAAGAGTAAGAAGTGAGAAAGTCGCGATAAAAGATATAAAGCTGCGTACATTTATAACGGAGAGCAATTCGCGTAACGATTTGGCTGCACATGTTTATGATATTACATACGGTTCATTAGAGCCGTATGTGGATAATCTTGTGATTATTGATGACAGCATTGTCCGTGGTACGACATTGCGGGAAAGTATCATTAAAATTCTTGATCGTTTACATCCTAAGAAGATTGTGATAGTTTCTTCGTCTCCTCAGGTGCGTTATCCTGATTATTATGGTATAGACATGTCTAAAATGAGTGAGTTCATAGCTTTTAAAGCTGCTGTAGAACTGCTTGAAGATAGAGGGCTTTCAGATGTGATAAAATCTGTTTATGAGAAGAGCGTACATCAGATGAATCTTCCGAAAGAACAGATGGTGAACTATGTAAAGGAAATATATGCTCCGTTTACGGATGAAGACATCTCGAAAAAGATGGTAGAGATGCTGCGTGCACCGGAAGTAGAAAGTGAGATAGAGATTGTATATCAGAGTCTTGAAGGGCTTCATCATGCTTGTCCGAATCATTCCGGCGATTGGTATTTCTCCGGAGACTATCCTACTCCGGGAGGTGTGCGGTTGGTGAACAAGGCATATATCGATTGGTATGAGAATGTATATATGAATGGTAAATAATGAAACAACAAATCATAACATAATGAGAAACGTTACACTTATATTAGACGACGGAACTCGATTCCATGGTAAGTCTTTTGGATATGAGAAGGCTGTGGCAGGAGAGGTTGTTTTTAACACGGCGATGACAGGTTATCCAGAGAGTCTTACAGATCCATCTTATGCTGGTCAGTTGATGGTGCTTACATATCCTTTGATAGGAAATTATGGAGTGCCGGCTTTTTCGTTTGAACCAAACGGACTTGCCACTTTTATGGAAAGTGAGAAGATTCATGCAGAAGCCATCATTGTTAGTGACTATAGTACGGAGTTTTCGCATTGGAATGCTAAAGAAAGTCTTGCAGAATGGTTGAAACGTGAGCATGTACCGGGAATCACAGGCATTGACACTCGCGAACTGACAAAAATGCTGCGCGAACATGGTGTTATGATGGGAAAAATTATTTTTGATGATGAACCGGAGAACATTCCGACAGCTCAATATAGTGGTGTGAACTATATTGCAAAGGTTTCTTGCAAGGAAGTCATCAGATATAATGAGGGTGCTGGTAAGAAAGTTGTCCTTGTTGATTGTGGAGTAAAACAGAATATTATAAGGTGTCTGTTGAAACGTAATGTGGAGGTCATACGTGTTCCATGGAATTATGATTTCACGGATATGGAATATGACGGATTATTCTTGGCTAATGGTCCCGGTGATCCTGATACTGCTGTGGAAGCGGTGGAGAACATCCGTAAGGCTATGGCAAAGAATGCGAATCTTCCGATTTTCGGTATTTGTATGGGTAATCAGCTTTTGGCAAAAGCCGGAGGTGCAAAGATTTACAAATTGAAATATGGTCATAGAAGCCATAATCAGCCGGTGCGTCAAGTTGGAACAAATCGTTGTTTTATTACAAGTCAGAATCATGGATATGCTGTGGATAATGATTCGTTGGGAAGTGATTGGGAGTCTCTGTTTGTGAATATGAATGATGGTTCAAATGAGGGAATACGTCATAAGACGAATCCTTGGTTTTCTGCACAGTTTCATCCTGAAGCGGCCAGTGGACCTGTAGATACAGAGTTTCTGTTCGATGATTTCGTACAACTTTTATAATTGCTGTAATTAAAAGTGAAACAGTGACCACTGTTTTACAGAATCATAAAGAAAAAAAACAACGATGAAAGACGAGAATATAAAGAAAGTCCTGATATTGGGTTCAGGTGCACTTAAGATTGGCGAAGCTGGTGAATTTGATTATTCCGGTAGTCAGGCTTTGAAGGCCCTTAGAGAAGAAGGTATTGAAACGGTGTTGATTAACCCAAATATTGCTACGGTGCAGACTTCAGCAGGTGTGGCTGACAGAATTTATTTTTTGCCTGTTGCTCCGTTTTTTGTAGAGAAGGTTATTCAAAAGGAGCAGCCTCAGGGTATTCTTTTGGCATTTGGCGGGCAGACTGCTTTGAATTGTGGTGTACAGCTTTATGAGCAGAAGATTCTGGAGAAATATAATGTAAAGGTGCTCGGTACTCCTGTACAAGCCATAATTGATACAGAAGACCGTGAACTTTTTGTGAAGAAACTTGATGAAATTGATGTAAAGACAATCAAGAGTCATGCTTGTGAAGATATTGAGTCGGCCAGAGCAGCGGCTAAAGAGTTGGGGTATCCGGTTATCATACGTGCTGCGTACGCATTGGGCGGACTTGGTTCCGGTTTCTGTGACAATGAAGAGGAACTGGATAAAATCGCAGAGAAAGCTTTTTCTTTTTCACCTCAGGTACTTGTTGAGAAAAGCCTGAAAGGTTGGAAAGAAATAGAATATGAAGTTGTAAGAGACAAGTACGACAATTGTATTACTGTTTGTAATATGGAGAATTTTGACCCTCTCGGTATTCATACCGGAGAGAGTATAGTCATAGCTCCCAGCCAGACTCTCACAAACTCTGAATATCACAAACTACGTGCATTGTCTATTAAGATAATACGTCATATAGGTATTATTGGAGAATGTAATGTGCAATATGCTTTTGACCCTGAGTCTGAGGATTATAGGGTTATAGAAGTGAATGCACGTCTGTCACGTTCTTCTGCTTTGGCATCTAAGGCTACGGGTTATCCTCTTGCTTTTGTTGCGGCCAAACTCGGTATGGGATATGGATTGTTTGAATTGAAAAATTCTGTGACGAGGACAACAAGCGCGTTTTTTGAACCTGCACTTGACTATGTGGTATGTAAGATTCCTCGTTGGGACCTTGGAAAATTCCGTGGTGTAGATCGCGAGTTAGGTAGTTCTATGAAGTCCGTAGGTGAGGTGATGGCTATCGGACGTACATTTGAGGAATCTATCCAGAAAGGTCTTAGAATGATAGGGCAGGGACTGCATGGATTTGTTGGTAACAAAGAATTGCAGATAGAAGATATAGACAATGCGCTGAAGGCTCCAACCGATAAGCGTGTACTGATTATAGAAAAGGCTCTTACTTTAGGCTATACTATTGATCAGATTCATAGCCTCACTAAAATAGATAAATGGTTCCTTCAGAAATTGCAGAACATAAGGAATACATATATAGAACTTCAGAAGAAAGGTGCTTTGAACAATGTAGATGTAGAACTGATGCGTCGTGCAAAAGTGGAAGGATTTACTGATTTCCAGATTGCACGTGCAATAGGGCTTGAGGCGCAGATTGATAGTGAGGCGGCAATCAGTATGGTTCGTAAACATCGTAAAGAGCTTGGTGTCTTGCCTGTGGTAAAGCAGATTGATACACTTGCAGCAGAATATCCGGCTCAGACCAATTATCTTTATCTGACATATAGTGGTGTTGCCAACGATATAAACTATGAGAATGACAAAAAATCCATTATTGTACTCGGTAGTGGAGCTTACAGAATTGGTTCAAGCGTAGAATTTGACTGGTGTGGTGTACAGGTACTTAACACGATACGTAAGGAAGGTTTCCGTTCTATTATGATTAATTATAACCCGGAGACTGTTTCCACAGACTACGATATGTGTGATCGTCTGTATTTTGATGAACTTACCTTTGAGAGGGTAATGGATATTTATGAACTTGAATCTCCTTATGGAGTAATAGTTTCTACCGGTGGTCAGATACCAAACAATCTTGCGATGCGTCTTGATGCAGAACAGGTTCCTATTTTGGGTACTTCTGCTAAGAGCATTGATAATGCGGAAGACCGCGACAAGTTCTCAGAGATGCTCGATCGTATTGGAGTGGATCAGCCGAAGTGGAGTGCGTTGACTTCTATGGAAGATATACATGAGTTTATTGACAAAGTAGGTTTCCCTGTACTTGTCCGTCCAAGTTATGTGCTTTCCGGAGCAGCCATGAATGTATGTTCTAATGAAGAAGAATTGGAACGTTTCCTTCGTTTGGCTGCGAATGTGTCAAAGAAGCATCCAGTTGTCGTTTCTAAGTTCCACGAACATAATAAGGAAATAGAGATGGATGCGGTTGCATGTGATGGAGAGATTATAGCTTATGCTATATCTGAGCACATCGAATTTGCCGGTGTACATTCCGGTGATGCGACAATACAGTTCCCTCCGCAAAAACTTTATGTCGAAACTGTACGCCAGATAAAGAAAGTTTCTCGACAGATTGCGAAAGAACTGCACATATCTGGTCCTTTCAATATTCAGTTCCTTGCAGAGAAGAATCATCTTAGGGTTATTGAATGTAACTTGCGTGCATCGCGCTCATTCCCTTTTGTCAGCAAGGTTCTGAAGATAAACCTTATAGAAATTGCAACAAGGATAATGCTCGGATTGCCTGTTGAGAAACCTGCCAAGAATCTTTTTGATTTGGATTATGTGGGTATAAAAGCTTCACAATTCTCTTTCAATCGTTTACAGAAAGCTGACCCTGTGCTCGGAGTTGATATGTCGTCAACGGGAGAAGTTGGATGTCTTGGTGATGATACGGCTTCTGCGTTGTTGTGTGCTATGTTGTCTGTGGGTCATCGCATACCGAAGAAGAACATATTGCTTTCTACCGGAACCGGAAAGCAGAAAGCTGAAATGCTGGATGCAGCGCGCCAGTTGATTAATAATGGTTATAGTCTGTATGCAACAGGAGGCACAAGCCGTTATCTTGCAGACAATGGTATAGAGAATACTCTTGTCTATTGGCCGAGTGAGGCTCCTCAGCAGCCACAGGCTCTTGATTTGTTGCATACTCATGAAATAGATTTGGTGGTGAATGTTCCGAAAGATCTTACTGTCTCTGAACTTTCCAACGGATATAAGATACGTCGCGCTGCGATAGACTTGAATATTCCGCTTATTACCAATTCACGTCTTGCATCTGCATTTATTGATGCTTTCTGTTCGAAGAATCTTGATGATATAGCAATCAAGGCTTGGGAAGTCTATTAATCATTGATTTATTATAAAAAGAAAGCACAGGGATATTCAGATACCATAGTCTCTATATCTCTGTGCTTGATTTTAATAAGCTGGAGTGCTACTTCTTTCAGCCTGTAAATAATTGGATATGAGAATTGATATTATAACCGTATTACCCGATTTGTTTGGCAGTTTCTTTGATGAATCCATAATAGGTCGCGCTCAAAAGAAGGGGCTTGTCGAGATACATGTGCATAACTTGCGGGATTATACAAAGGACAAGCACAAGAGGGTAGATGATTATCCGTTTGGCGGAGGTTCGGGAATGATAATGCAGATACAGCCTATTGCAGATTGTATTGCATGTTTGAAAGAAAAACTTATGGCTGAGAAAGGAGAAGTGTATGATGAGATTATTTATACTTCGCCCGACGGAGATTTGTTCTCACAGCCTGTAGCCAACGAACTGAGTCAGAAGAAGAATATTATTATTTTGTGCGGACATTATAAAGGAATTGATCAGAGAGTTCGCGATAAGCTCATTACTCGCGAGTTGTCTATCGGAGATTATGTCCTTACCGGTGGTGAACTTCCTGCGGCAGTCATGACTGATGCCATTGTGCGTGTTATTCCCGGAGCAATTGGGGATAGTCAGGCCGCTCTTGACGATTGTTTTCAAGACGGACTGCTTGCTCCGCCTATTTATACTCGCCCTGCAAACTATGAAGGCTTTGGGTCTGTTCCGGAAGTTCTGCTATGTGGTGACCCCAAGAAAATACGTGAATGGGAGATTCAGCAGGCAATAGAACGGACGAGAAGCCTGCGTCCTAATTTGTTAGATGAAAAATAAATTCTATACTAAATACATTATAATCAATAAAAGAACCATGATGAAAGCAATATCAACATTGAATGCGCCTGCAGCTATAGGTCCATATAGCCAGGCTATTGAAGCCAACGGAACAGTATATGTCAGCGGTCAGCTTCCTATAGACCCTGCTACCGGCAATTTCGTAGAAGGCGGAATTAAAGCTGAAGCTCGACAGAGTCTGACAAACATTAAGAATATTCTTGCCACAGTGGGGCTGGAGATGAAGAATGTGGTCAAAGTGACAGTTCTCTTGGCAGACATGAGTAGTTTTGCAGATGTGAATGAAGTATATGCCGAGTTCTTCGAGGCTCCTTATCCGGCACGTTCCGCTTTTGCAGTCAAGGCATTGCCAAAAGGTGGAAATATTGAAATAGAAGCTATTGCGGTAAAGTAAAGGTTGAGGACATGGGCATATCTGATTTTCGTCTTCCTGCAGAATGGGAGGAGCAAGAGTTTGTTCAACTTACTTGGCCGCATGATAAGACCGATTGGGCTTCAATACTTGATGAAGTCGAGGAGTGTTATTGCAATATGGCAAAGCAGATTGTCTTGCATGGCAATTTGCTTGTTGTGACCAACGATTCGCTCCGCACTCGCCGGATATTGGAGAATCACGGCATTCCCACTGAAAATATAAGATTTTTTGAGTGTGATACAAATGATACATGGGCGCGTGACCATGCCTTCATTACATGTGTCCAAGGAGAGACAAGGCTGTTGACAGACTTCTGTTTCAACGGCTGGGGCATGAAGTTTGCGGCAAACTACGACAATCAAATAAATCGCAAACTTTATGAAAGCGGAATGGTGGAAGGAATATATGTGCCGTGTCTTGATTTTATTCTTGAAGGTGGAGCGATAGAGAGTGACGGCTGCGGTACGATTATGACCACATCGTCCTGTCTTCTTGCTCCCAACCGTAATGATTCTATGACCTGTGCGGATATAGAGAAGCAGCTACTTGCTTTTTTCAATGCCAAACGGGTTTTATGGATTCACCACGGGTATTTGGCAGGAGATGATACAGACGGACATGTTGACACCCTTGCACGATTGTGTCCGAATAATACGATTGCTTATGTGAAATGTTCTGATTCTGATGACGAACACTTCAATGAGTTGAAGATGATGGAAGACGAACTCAAGTCTTTCCGCACCATTTCCGGCGAATGCTACAACTTGATACCTCTCCCTATGCCGGATGCCGTATATGGAGAAGAAGGAGAGCGTCTTCCTGCTACGTATGCCAACTTTCTTATTATGAATACAGGCGGGAAAAAGGCTGTCATATATCCCACTTATTCTCAGAAGGACAATGACAGGGTTGCTGAAGAACAGCTCTCTAAGGCTTTTCCTGATTACGAACTTGTAGGAGTTGAATGCTCAACGCTTATCAAACAGCATGGCTCCCTGCATTGCTGTACAATGCAATATCCTAAAATAAAATAACCGGTGAGCATCTTCTGAAAAAGCCGTTATGCTTTGTGTAAATACACGTCTTTGTGTATTGCAAAGCATAACGGCTTTTATTTTGAAAGACTCTATTCCAAGTTTTGTGTTTTCAGAATCCTTGTCGGCTGATTATTTCTTCTTGAACAAGAATCCGGTTTTCATTCCCTTATATGAGGATGCAACTCCTGACAATGCTGATACTGTGGCATTCGATGATGCTGCTCCGAGTGTTTGAGCGGCAGACATCAGCTTAGACGAATCAAATGTGATGGCAAGGTTGTTAGCTGATACTGTGGCATACGCTGTAGCCAAATTGAATCCAAGATTACCTTTGATGGTAAGCAGGTGAGTCTTGTTGTCATATTCGTATGAGCCTGTATGTTCTTTCCCCTTGATGATGAAAGAACAAGTCTGGTCTTCGTTGAAAGTAAAAGAGATAGAACCGGCTTTGATGCCAACCTTCTCATAATAAGGTTGAATCTTCTTTACCACAGTTTGTCCTGCAACCACTCCACCTGCCTGTGCGAGCAGATTTTCGCTTTCAAATTGTACAGTCGGTTCAGTATATGTCCATGTTCCAACGATAGAAGTTTGTGAAGCGGAAGAAGTCAGCTGACCTATAATACCGCCTATCAGCGAACCTGTATTCATTGTACCTTCTGTTGAGTTTCCTGCTGCTCCTCCAAGCAATGAACCGAGAATTGCACCCGGACCACCTCCTTCGGCTGTAGTTTGAGTGTTTCCTGATGCTGTTGAATTTGCCGGCATGGAACCTCCTCCACAGCTGCATACGACACTACACCCCAACAGTATGGATGCAAATGAAATAGTTTTACTTCTTTTCATGTCTTTCTCCCTTTTGTTATCAACCTGTTTTTCAGACAAGATTGATTGTTTATGAATTTTGTTTATTGTCGCAAAGGTACGTGAAATATCTGGAAATGTCGAAAAAAAGGGGATAAATGTCTGTAAGCCTTTAGTGAAGCATTATTATTTACTGTAAGGATATTCAGTTAAGTTCCAATTAAAACTGAATTTTAACGAGCTTAACTTTTGGAACCCCAAAAAATCATCAAAGTGTGCACTTTTTTCGTGAAAGTATTGTTTCTCAAATTATAGTATGGAAAGTCTATAAGATGATGCAATTCTGCGACAGTCTGTCGCAGTTATTAACAGGTCATGGACAAATTGGGCTAAAAGCAGGGGCAACTTTAACTTCTGAGGGAAAAATCATTAGAATTGTGTAAATAATGGAAAAGAACGGGACTATAAAGCAAATAATTAGGTTATTTGTGCTAATTGCCACAAAAAAGTTGCAATTTTGTGGCAAAATAATAATTATGGGTGCTAATAGTTCATACACTGCGATGCATAATATTGTAGAACAGGCAAAAGAGGGAACAATACACTATTGGTAAGGCTTTAAAAGAGTTGGAATTTATAATCGGACTACAAATATCAAATCGAAAATACACTCTGATTTAATTCCGCCAACGGGTGATCAAACAATAAAAAAACAACTAAAATTATGAAGAGAAGATTTCTATCTGCAATTCTTCTGCTGTCTTCCATGGCAGTGTCGGCTTCCATCGATGGCATCAATGCCTTGATGATTCACGGCAAATCAGGTGAGAAGGTCACTATTCTGCTTGATGAGAAGCCCGCAGTTCGTTTCGAGGGCGACGACATTGTCGTCACCACGCACATGAATGTAGTCAGTTATGTCTCTGCGGATGTCGTGAAGTTCACCTACGTGAGCGTGACCCCCGATGGCATGAGCAATCCCGGTCTGTTCGGAGCCGTGTTCTCTTTCGGCAATGATTTCGTGCGAATGGAGAACCAAGCTCCGCACATCCGCGTGTCCATTTACAGTGTCGATGGCAAGCTGCTCTCATCAGTCATGACCGACAGCAAGGGCTGCGCTTCCATGCAGCTGCCGGAGCCAACTGCTGCCGTGTATGTAGTCAAGACTCCATCCTCAACCTTTAAAATCAGCAGACCATGAAAAGACTAATCTTTACCCTCTCGCTCCTCGTGACTGTGATAGCAGAAGCATTGGCGCAGAACGATGCCATGTATGTGTACCGCAACGACGGTGAAATCAATGCCTTCCTGAAGTCTGATGTGGACAGCGTAGTGTATTCACAACTTGACGTGGACAGCCTTGTTCACAGCGGGTATGTCGTTCAAGAGGTATGGACCGTGGATTCAGTCTATCGCATACCGCTGGAGGTGATAGACAGCGTCAGCTTTGTCACACCCAAGACTGTGTACAAGCGAGATGTGACAAATTTATCAGACAATCTCATAGATTATATTATAGGCGCAGAAAACCAGACCCTGATGCTGAAACAGAACACACCGACTCTTCTTTTTCCGCAGGTTGGAGACAAACTTGTCCTGCTGGAAGGTTGTGATGTGTTGCCTGACGGGTTTGCAGGCGAAGTGAAGTCTGTCAATGTGGCAGGCGACCGCATCGATGTCATCTGCGGTCAAGTGTATATAGAGGACCTCTTTGATTCTTATTGCAGTGTCCAGACTTTATTGGGATATATGGACGGAGAAGAACGCGTGCCGTCCATGTACAGCAAGTCCGGCTCCACTCGGGCCGTTTACAATCCCAATGACCTTATAGTCAATCTGGGTCCCTACACGGCATCCGCAAGCGGAGAATTGAGTCAGGGAATCATTCCTAATGGAGAACTCGCACTGAAGGGCGGAGCCGGTTTGTCTGTCACGCTTGAACCAAAGTTCCGCATACACACATTCCTCATTGTCGGTGAAGGTCATGGTCTGTATTTCAGCAGCTCGATAACAGGCAGTCTGTCCGTTTCATCAAAGACTTCGATTTACGGAGGTGTGGAATGGACTCATGAATTCCTCAATCCCGTTGAATACTTTCCCATACCGGCAACGGCAGGCTTGGTGAATTTCTATCTCAATCCGGGGTTGTTTTTCCGCGCTAATGCGCTTATAACAAGTTCCATTACTGCTACAAGAAACTATACTTTCGGCATGGCTTTCGATTACAGCAGCATGGGTGGCAGAGTGATAAACCCTTCTCTCGGCGGGAGATTGGCCTCTGCGACAACAGAAATGGAGGGTTGTATGGATGGCAGTGTTGCTGTGGGAACATATATGGAGATAGGATTCAGCCTGATGTCAAGAGAACTTGCTAAGGTGAGTGTAAGAGGCGAATATGGTGTGCAGGCAAGCGGGAACTTCGTCCTGAGGAACTCAGACATAGACAATGCGGATGAGAATACGGAATTGTATGAAAGACTAAAGGCTTCGAGCGTTGAATATGGACCGTTTGTCAATGCGTCGCTGAATGCATCCGTTTTAAACACAGGATCCGGGCCTTCAATGCAAATATCACGGACTGACGAGAAATGGAATCTCGTTCCAACATTCTCTAAGACAAAACTAACTCACACCCCCGGTGCAGCCACATCCGTTGACGCTTATTCAGAGCTGTCAGGCGACTGTTTGTTCCCAGTGCCTGTAGGCTACAAACTTTTTGATGAAAACCGGAACGAGGTGGCAGACTACGAGGCACCATGGAAATATACAAATACAGAGAATCGCCTCGAGCACAGTTTTGCAGGTTTGGATTTTAACAGGGATTACACAGTCTATCCTGTAGTGAAAATCTTCGGACATGACGTGCTTGCCTCGCCTTTCGCAAAGATACAGAGCCTGCACCCCCAGATAACCAACTTCAAAGTGACAGGCTCCACTTATTCCAAGAGCGGTTTTTCTAATGAAGGCAGGACTTATGACTACAAATTTGACGCGGCCACAACAGTGGAGATAGAGTCCTTGGATGGTGTGGCAGACTGGGGCTATGTTTACCAGGACCCATACGGAAACATCAAGCGGATATCCCTCATGGAGCATGGCACATCATATACAGACACCCGTTATGCCTACTGTCGCAATGAGGCAAAGTCAACAGCATGCCTTTACGGCTATGTTCAATATGAGGGTGATGCCGAGTACTATTATGGCGAGCCGCAATCCTATCCGCTGGAATACTCTGTTCATACCTGCCCGGACGCCAACCATCCCCATGCCATCGACCTTGGCTTGCCGAGCGGCACGAAGTGGTGCTGCTGCAATGTCGGTGCCTCCAGCCCTGAGGGATATGGCGGATACTACGCTTGGGGCGAGACGAGTGAGAAAAGCGTGTATGATAGGGACACTTATACATTCTACGATTCTTTGACGGGCGGGGTAAATATCGGTTCCGATATATCCGGCACCCAGTATGACGTTGCTCATGTTCGCATGGGTGCTCCTTGGCGCATGCCATCACATGAGCAGCAAAGGGAATTATTGGTGCATTGTACTCAGGAATGGACACAGCAGAATGGAGTGAATGGCATTCTTGTCACAGGTCCTAATGGCGGTCAGGTCTTTCTTCCGGCTGCTGGTAATCGCGGGCTTGGGGACCTCTACAATGTGGGTTCGTACGGCGACTACTGGTCTGGTTCGCTCAGTCCGGACGACGACGACTACGCGTGCTACCTCCTCTTCGGTTCGGACGGTTGGTATTGGTACGACAGCCGCCGTGGCCACGGTCAGTCTGTGCGGCCCGTTTGCCTGTAGTCAGAATTAGTGCATCCTAACAAACAGCACCTTTAGAACAAAGTACCTACACCGTCTTTTCATGCGGAGGCAGCACGGACGGGATAAGTGCATGTCCCAAGACATGCGCCCCGTCAGTGGGGCTTCCGCATGAGAAGACGGTTACATAAAAAAACAAAAAGAACATGTCTGAAATAAAAGACATATTAGACATAGAACAAGAACGGAGTGAGCCAAAGGATTGGCAGGTCATCAACCTCTTTCAGGAGGACAGTTTTTATCGCGCATACGAAGTGAGTGCATGGCTGTGCCATACCTACATCAGCTAATTCAAGGTTACTCACAGGCATCTTAATGGTATAGGGCAGACAATCGCTTTTGTCGGTTTTCCTGTGTCAAGTCTTGAAAAGAGAACTCCAGAAGGTGCGGTTGTGGCATCTGTGGCAGAGAAACATGTGACACTGACGCTTTCTCCTTTCGAGCCAGAAATGACGGTTGGCGACATGAATAGCGAGTTTGCTGCGTGGAAATCCAGACAGCCTGTCTCTGAATCTAAAGAAAAGCGGGATGCAGAATCAAAGAAGAATAATATGGCATGCAAGGGTGAGGGGAATCATACTTTGTTCTCCATAGCAACGTCCATATTGTCTTATCCAATCGAGAACCATTCTCCAATAGAATGTATGTTGTTTCTCTCGGATGTGAAAAAGAATTTAGCCCAGATAATATAATATCAGCACACCAATAACAGCATAGGATGCACACCAACACATGAGTTTGGCAAATTCATAGGCAGTATGTCATGAGGGAACATGACCTTGTGAAAAGAAGAGTGATCATGGATGGCTTGTCAATAATGTTACGTGAGTTCGGAATAAGAAATGTTCGATAAGAACTGGTAATCATCGCTTATTTTTGCTGTAAAACTTTAATTGTTGGTACTATAAAAATACGACAAATTAGCGATGATAACCAATTCTTATCGAACATTTCTTATCCCGAACTCACGTATATTTGGAGCTAATGGTGTCTATGTTGATAATCCGTAACTGTTCTATACGATAAAATCGCCCATTAGCTGAATATCTCTACCGTATTACAATTTCTATTTCCTGCACCGATTCTTTGTGTGTTGCTGTGGCAGGAGATTCTGCGCAAAGCGTCACCTTTCCGCTTCTCCGGGGATTCTTCCACGTGGGATGATTGCGGTCAACTTTGAATTTCCCGTTTCCGAGAGCGACAGCCGGTCCGGTGACATATTTAATGATTATGGGGCGCTTGGCTTGCGAAGCATCTTTGCTTATGTGAAGACTGTCTGTAAATGTCGCAGACACAGAAAATGTGTCATCTTTTCCCGGAGTTATTTCCAAAATTTCCTTGCAGTGCGCTTTTGGATTATGAGGGACCAGCAAGCCGTCAGCGTTGAGAAAATTCAACCATGAACCTTCCTTTCCGAGAGTTTCCGAATATCGTTTCTCCGGCTCAACGGCCATTTCTTCATCAAAATACCAAAACGCTTCATGGCGACAACCGCTGTAATCCTTTGCCGGAGCGGGTAGGGGACGTTCTGTCTGACTTGGTTCCCAATATTTTGCGAGCCACCCGTTAGCAGGGTCAACGGCTTGCAGTCTGCCGTCTTTTCCAATACGTTTTTCCAATGATTTTTCAATAAAACGGGCTATATAATCCGCTGTTCTGTCCGACAGATCGAAATGTCCCCGACCGGCATCCCCGAAGAAGGAGATGCACGAATTGGGGTACATCATTTGGAAAGCGAGTGCCGGACGAAGGCGCGCATCCCAGTATTCATATTCACCCATCACCATCAGTCCCGGAATACCGTCGATATTGCGGGTGCGACCCCATTCTACATTAGCCCGCCCATAACCGCACAGATTCGTGCGCGGAGCGTCACCTTTATAAGAAATTATGCACAGCGTTCTTTCCGGATTCCATGCCGCAAAGTTCCACGGCATTGTAGCCTGAGCCGAGTGACCGAAAGGAATCAATGGCAAAGATGATAATTCTTGATGTCCGCTTACATCCGCCAGCGACTTGATAAGGTTGTCGAAAGGCTGTTGCACATCAAGATTTACATTCCATTCCTGACCGAAACCGGGCGCAATCCACAGGAGAGCTACACCGGCATCGGCCATGCGTTTACGAAATTCAGGAAGGGTGAAAAGTGCTTCCTCATCCATATTCTGAAAAGCAAACATTACGGCTTTCAACTCTTTCGCTTCCGGGGCTATCCAAAGATACCCTTCTGGCATAGAACCGTTTTCATCTGAGATAAAACCCTTGACAGGGGCAGACCATTGCCATTCAGCAGCAAAAGCCGAGTGCATGAAGGTAAGAATAAAAAGAATTACTGATATTTTTTTCATTGGTTGCATAATATTGGGTCTTCTTATGTAATATACGAATAATTGACTTATCACACCTAATGTTAAAGCAGAAAAATACTGCACTGACAGCAACGGTGCAGTCAAAAGACTACTTTGAATGTTTTATTAAGTGTTTATTTCACAAATATCCTCTCTGATTTGTTGCCCTGACGACGGACGTAAAGACCGGGTTAGACTGTGCATTTAGAAGCTGTTTTAAAAAGATTATAAATTGCTGAATTCAAGTAGATAATGCAACAATTTCCTTGTATATATTTAGTAGGGTGTTCTTGACAAATTCCTCATGTGTGACTTGTATATATTAGCAGACGTCTTCGACAGACTCCTCCGTCGCTACCGCGCCACGCCCTCCGTCGCAAGCTCCCCAA
>JAJPZU010000059.1 GCA_021204165.1 Prevotellaceae bacterium | reverse complement strand
TCATAGTCTTTTCAATCTATGGTATATAGGCTCCTCCCCTAAGTTAGGGGAGGTGGCGCGTAGCGACGGAGGAGTCTGTCGAATACACCCACAAAGCATCCAACACAACACATGAGGAGTCTGCGAATACACCTGCTAAATACACATGAGGAGTCTGTCGAGAACACCCGCTAAATATATACGAGGAAATTGTTGCATTATCTACTTGAATTTAGCAATCTATAATCATTTTAAAACAGCTTCTAAATTTATTACGAAAAATTATTATAGACCGTCTTTTGCCAAATTGAAATTGCCTGTAAAATAAAAATATCTGTGCGGAGAGAAATGAAAAACAGTGCAGAAAAGACTTAAAAACAGTGCGCTGAAAACTCTAATCAGCACTGCCGTTTTTATAATCGGCAGTGCAGTTTACATAATCGGCAGTGCAGTTTTTATAATCAGCAGTGCTGATTAGAGTTTTCTGCGCACAGTTTTCAGTTTTTCTCTGCACATACAATATGTTTTCAACGCATTGTCCGTATGTAATCAGAAGCTGTTTTTAAATTTATTTTCGAGGATTTTCAAAACAGTTTCTCAGATTAATTGATTATTTTCGCACAAAAATCAAAGCTTATGGGAATATCAATACAAAAGGCATCTGTGAGCGACTTGGAGCGAATCATGAAGATATTTTGTTCTGCACGGAAATTTATGGTTTCATCAGGAAATCCCAGCCAGTGGATAAACGGCTATCCCCAGCAAGAACTTATTGCAAAAGAAATAGAGCAAGAACATTGTTATGTATGCGTCACATCCAATCAGACAATAGTGGGAACTTTCTGCTTATCGCCAAGCCCAGACCCTACATACAACAAAATATACAACGGAAAGTGGCTGAATGACGAACCTTACCATGTCATCCATCGTTTGGCTTCGGATGGCAGCGTCAAAGGTATAGGAAAAATCTGCATTGATTGGTGCTTCAGCAAATGCGGAAACCTACGGATGGACACTCACGAGAACAACCACATCATGCAGTCCTTGGCTGAGCGTTGCGGATTTGTAAAATGCGGAATAGTTCATGTGGCTAACGGAACTCCTCGCATCGCCTATCAACGCATTGCCCCATAAGTGTACATCCGCCACAACATTATAATTTGGATAAATGCAAACAAAATCTGAACAAAAACATCAAACATCCCTAATGTCTTCATTTTTTTCGTTTATTTGCAGTAATTTTAATTAGGGAAAACATTTTATGAGCCAATACAAACTATTAGTGCTTGATATTGACGGCACTCTGACAAAGAAGGACAAGACAATTTCACCTTACACAAAGGAAACTTTAATCAATGCCCAGAAAGAGGGGCTTCGCATTGTGCTTGCATCGGGAAGACCGACCTACGGCATTGCCCCAATAGCAGAGGAACTGCACTTGTCGGAATACGGTGGATACATCCTGTCGTATAACGGAGGTGAAATCATCGACTGGACGACACGCGAAATACTTTATGCCAATTTTCTCGACGATGCGGTCAAGCCCTATTTGTACCAGTGTGCAAAAGACAACGGTTTTCAGATTCTTTCATATTGCGACGAATATGTCGTTGCCGAGAATGCGGAAGACAAATATGTGCGTCACGAGGCATTCCTCAACAAAATGCCGATAAAACAGGTAGAAAACTTCCTTGAAGAAGTGACTTACAAGCTGCCGAAATGTCTGATTGTAGGAGAACCGGAACCGCTGCACCGACTTGAAATAGAAATGGCGGAGAAGCTAAAGGACAAGATGGGAGTATTCCGTTCCGAAGCGTTCTTTCTGGAACTTGTGCCGGAAGGAATAGACAAAGCAAAATGTCTCAAAATACTATTGGAGAAGATAGGATTCAAGCGCGAGGAAATGATTGCCTGCGGAGACGGATTCAACGATATTTCCATGATTGAATATGCCGGACTTGGTGTGGCTATGGCGAATGCCAAAGAACCGGTGCGCCATGCTGCCGACTACATCACTTTGAGCAACGAAGAAGACGGGGTGGCAAAAGTAGTGGAATTGTTCTGTAAATAGGAAACTTTTTTTCAGGCTGTCCGGCATTCCATTCATTTGGATATTCTTATTACAGTGATGCGGCAGTTTTTAACAGAGGTCTAAATATCGAGGAGTCTGTCAAAAACTGCCGCATCGCTATATAATAAGTCGCAACCGTACAAGAACTACCTGTTCTCAATCCAGTCATCAATAAGTCTTCTGGCTATTGAAATCTTCTCCGGTATTTCCGGCAGGTTCTCCAATGTGAACCATCCGCCGCTGCTGAGTTCTTCATCTTGAAGATGAAGTTCGCCGCTATCATAATCTGCCGTAAATCCAATCATGAGTCCGCAAGGAAAAGGCCAAGGCTGACTGCCGAAATACTTTATATTCCTTATTTTAAGATTTGTCTCTTCCAGCACTTCACGTTCCACGCATTGCTCAAGAGTCTCTCCCGTTTCCAAAAAGCCGGCGACAAGTCCATAAAAATTACGTTTAAAGTTACGTGCGTGAACAAGAAGAATCCACTCCTTGTCTTCCTGTCTTCTGCAAATCCGGACAATGATGGCAGGCGAAACCTGCGGCCATATCTCTTTGCCGCAGTTAGTACAGACCTTGCTTATCACCGTCTGCCTCCTTGTCGGAGCACCGCAAGCACCACAGAACTTTGTGTTTGAGTTCCAATATAACAACTCTGATGCTTTTGCCGCCATATCGTACATATTCTTCGGCAACAACTTATAGGACTCGCGCAGACCGACAAAAGACAATCCGGCGGTCACATCCTGCATCTGCTGTACAGAACATGCCACACAAGGGACAGCATCCATATCGGGAAGAATCTGAAGCGAATCGCAGTCCATTTCCTGAACCAACGGGAAATCAACAGAAAAAGGGACAGAACAAGAATGTTCTCCACACTGAGTCACCCCTTTCATGTCCACCAAAATATTGCCTTCACAAAATACAAACCAGTATTTTCTTTCCGGCTGTTCTTTTTCACAACACATGGATTCAATCCTTATAAAAGTCTATATTCTCTTTGGTCAGCAGTTCTATAGACACATAATGTTCACATTTTTGCTTTATATGCAGCACCGTAGCATTAAACAAGCTTCGGAAGCAATTCTTACCCTGAGCGTGTGGATGCTGGGCGATAAGAAAATCTACAGCACCGTTCTTGATGCACTCCACATTGGCATCCACTGCATCATAACCGAGAAGAGACACATGACCGTGTTCAGGCATTTCTTCACGCAGGAAATTACCTATGATATGTATGGAGGAATTGAACGACAGTCCAAATCTTATATCCGGATTCTCTGTAAAGAATTTACGCATGATTTCTTTCATCCCCGGCTTGTCATAGGCATACAGAATTACATCTTTAATCTCACAATCGGGACAATGCTCCTTGATGTATTGCCTGAATCCGACTTCCCTGTTCATCTGCTGTCGGGAAGCGACACGGCCTTCACCAAGAATCTTAAATAAGCAAAGCTTCTTAGGATTGCCTCCGGCCGCCATAAGCATGATTCGGCCTGAAAACTCTCCGCTCTTGATGGAGTCCTGCCCGTAAAAAGTAATAGGTTTGAACTCCGGCCAGCTTGAGTCTATAAGCGCAAAAGGAACATTCATTTCATTGAGCTGTCCGATGAACTTAGTCATTATCGTATGATTAAGAATCGGACCTACAATAACAGCATAAGGATTTGAATTTACCAGATTCTGCGATTCAATCTTAAAAGAATCGTCATTGAACGAATCGTATCTGAAAATCTTAAATGAAACCTTGAAATCATTGAAACGTCTTACACCTTCTATAAGACCTTTCTCTACTCTTGCCCAATAGCTATCCACTTCGTGCATCGGAAGAATCGCAGCAAAATCATAAGTCTTATTACAAGCAAGAGCACTGGCATAATGGTTTGGCACATAATTAATCTCGTCTAACACCTTTTGCACCTTCTCCAGACTTTCCTTGGATACATTGGTTCTTCCATGTATAATCCTATCCACAGTCCCGACTGAGACACCGGCTCTTTCAGCGATATCCTTTATTCTGATTTTCGATTGCACTTCCATCGTATTCTAACCTTGTCAATACACTGTTAATTGTTTTCAAATATCATGCAAAAGTACATAAAAAAGGCGAGATTTTTTATGCCCGGTGAATGAAAAAGCCA
>JAJPZU010000076.1 GCA_021204165.1 Prevotellaceae bacterium | reverse complement strand
CCGCTTCATAGTCTTTTCAAGCTATGGTATATAGGCTCCTCCCCTAAGTTAGGGGGCGTGGCGCGGTAGCGACGGAGGAGTCTGTCAAGAACATCCCTCTGAAGTTACTATGTTGGTGTTAGCACCATCTAAACAAAAACAAGATTCCAATGAATTAAAAACTATCAACTCCGATCTTAACCTCTTTATTTACAAATTAGGAAGAGAATCTTCATTCAAATCCGAAAAGCCCTCTTAAAAACCCGAAATTGGTTTTAAGAGGGCTTTCTATCCATGTGTATTTACACAGTCAAAGTACAAGCCACACATTTGCCGTGCACTCCATTATTCGCGCTTCCGCTCCACTCTCGGCTTGAAACGCGCTTCATAACCAAGCTTGTCCAACAGTTCTGACAAGGCTTCTTCTGCATACCGCTCCGCCTTTTTACGATTCGCGTCCGTATCGAAACGTCTGCGAATCTGACGCTCCACTTTTGCCTTCAATCCATTGGTGTTGGGCAGTTCCTTTATCCAGTAATCCTCGTCATCAGAAAGGAAAGGAGAACTTTGGGTCGATGCTGTATATTCAACAGGAGGCATTTCTACAATCATCACATTGAGCGTGTCAGGAATGTAACGCACCTTATCGAGGTCAATCCTATAACTGATTTTCTGACGCAGAATCTGTATGCACGAATGCTTCTCCGGCAATATGCCGAGGTGCATTTCCGTCCGACGTTCTATTGTGTAGTCTTCGACAAGAGAAGTACACACATACAATTCGCCCTTAGGTCGTATGTCCTCTATCTGAATCGGAGTTTCTTCAATCACAATCTCCGGACGCTTCTCTTCGGAAGAGCCGCACCGCATCACCGCCACCGCAGTTACAATAGCCGTCAGAACCACAACAGTCATGATGACCGCCAATTTCCATCTTGCCGCCGCCATGTTCCGCATCATGCTCAGGAAACGACTCGGAGCACCGGAAGCCTTTTTCTTTTCCATATTTCTTTCTTCCATATCATGCAGATAATATCAAGCACACCTTTTTTATTTTACATTCTCATGGGTTACCACCGTAGCAGACTTGAAACCAAGGCTGCGAATGATGGAGTCGAACAGTATCTGAGCATTCCGCTTCACATCGTCACCAATCACACCGGTCAAATCTTCCTTCAGCACCGCCTCATACCCTTTCCGGCGAATCTCCTCTTCCAGCGCATGTCCTATTTCGGAACGAAGTCCGGTCGAAATACTGACCACAGACCCTTCGTCAATATATGTATTATAGCTTGCATCGATAATCTTCGGTTTCGGAAGCAGTATGACCACCGCTGTACTGTCGTCCGTCAGCCTGATATCCTCCACATTCAATTCAGCCAAGTCATATCCATATTTAATATGCACCTCTATGGGAATTATACATTTGCGTTCCCCGTATTTCCACGTTGATGGATTCTTCCACGAGAAGCGTTCACTTTTGCTCGTATCATAGAGTGCAATCTTGCGCACAGTCACTTCCGTCGTCACAATATCGGCACTTTTTCTGATATGCGCCAATATATCCTGCGGAGCCGGCTGCCGCTGCTGTTCCGAAGCACCGCCGACAAGCGTCTCGTCTTGCACCTCATTGCCGCCGCATCCGGTCAACAGCTCAGCGGACATCCAGCAGATAAACAACAAGACAAACGTACTACAAATCTTTTTCCTCTTACAATCCATATCCTTACATTATCTTCTTTTATTAACAATCAATCTGACTTTTATGATTCGTTTTCATATAAAAAGTTTACTTTTGTGGTGGAAAAATATAAAAAATACTTGATATGAAGAAATTTCTAACCGTGGCATTATGCTTTTTAGCCACATTTTGTGCCATCGCTCAAGACATCACACTTGAAGATGTAGTCTATGGTAAATTCAGTCAACGCAGCATCAGAGGAATACGTCCTTTGGCTGACGGAGAGAGTTATTCACAAATCAGTGCCGACGGCAAGCAGATTCTACGCTGCTCGTTCAAGACCGGTGAGACCATCGAAACCTTATTCGACATTTCCACAGCCCGCAACCACAAGCTTGAAAGCTTCAGCGGATATATCATGTCGCCGGACGAGAAGAACATCCTTATCGAAACAAACAGACAGGCAATTTACCGTCGTTCTTACACTGCCGACTACTATATATATAATGTAAAGAACAGAACGCTCACCCCGTTGTCAGAAGGCGGAGCACAGGAGTGCCCGAAATTCTCTCCCGACGGCAACGTGATTGCCTTTGTGCGTCAGAACAACTTGTTTCTGGTGAAGCTGCTCTACCACAATGCAGAAAGTCAGGTGACCAAAGACGGAGAGATGAACAAAATTCTCAACGGCAAACCGGACTGGGTATATGAAGAAGAATTTGAGTTCAACTGCGCATACGACTTCAGCAGCGACAGCCAGATGCTGGCATGGATCCGTTTCGACGAAACCAATGTGAAGACATTCTCATTCCCGATGTATCAGGGAAGCAACCCCACAATGACAGAGTACAAGCTCTATCCCGGCAACTATGAATACAAATATCCGAAAGCGGGCGAAGACAACTCAAAAGTAAGCGTACTCACATTCGACATAAAGAGCCGCGTGACCCGCACCATGCAGGTGCCTCTTGACGAAGACGGATATATCCCACGCATACAATTCACTGGCGACAAGGACAAGCTTGCAGTTCTCACGCTCAACCGCCATCAAGACCGTCTGGACATCTATATGGTGAACCCCCGCTCTACTGTAGCCACCCTCGCCGTCCGCGAACAGGCAGACAAGTATGTAGATACCAAGCTCTACCACAACATAGACTTCTCACGCGACAAGTTCGTCATTCTCAGTGAACGCGACGGCTATCAGCACATCTATCTCTACACCATCGGAGGACAACTGGTCAAGCAGTTGACCAAGGGCAACTACGTAGTCACCAACTTCTACGGCACAGATGCCACCGGACAAAACTTCTATTATTCAAGCAACGAAGGCAGTCCGCTCGAACAATATATATATAAGGTGGACACCAAAGGCAAGAAAACGCTGCTCACCCACAACAAGGGATTCAATGCCGCCACATTCAGCAAAGGATGCCGCTATTTCCTGAACACATATTCAAACATCACCACTCCTACTGTCACCTCGCTCTACTCCTCCGCAGGAAAAGAGTTGAAAGTGCTGGAAGACAATGCCGAACTAAAGAGCAAGCTCGCCTCTCTCACTCTCGGCACAGCAGAACTGTTCTCTTTCAAGACGCAAGAGGGCATAGAACTTAACGGATGGATGGTGAAGCCGAAAGACTTCAATGCCGGCAAGAAATATCCTGTATTGATGTACCAGTACAGCGGTCCGGGCAGTCAGGAAGTACACAATTCTTTCGCCAACGGCTTTTACGGCGGACTGATATGGGAACAGCGTCTTGCACAGAAAGGATACATTGTGGTATGTGTCGATGGACGAGGCACCGGAGGACGCGGAGCCGATTTCCAGAAATGCACCTACATGACCATGGGAGACAAAGAGTCGAAAGACCAAGTCGAAACAGCCATCTACCTCGCTTCTCTTCCATTCATCGACAAAGAGAGGATTGCCATCTGGGGATGGAGCTTCGGCGGCTTCAACACCATCATGTCCATGTGCGAAGGAAGACCAGTGTTCCGTTGCGGTGTGGCTGTAGCCCCTGTGACCGACTGGCGATATTACGACAGCGCATACACGGAGAGATACATGCGCACTCCACAGGAGAACTCAGACGGTTACGACATTTCTCCTCTCCATCGCTGCCAGCGTCTCAACGGCGACATCCTGCTGTGCCACGGCTATGCTGACGACAATGTTCATTTTCAGAACATGGCAGAACTCACAGAGCGCATGGTACAAGAAGGCATACAGTTCGAGAGCCAGTTCTATACAAACAGAAATCATGGCATATATGGCGGAAACACTCGTCACCACTTGTTCAAACGCATAGAAAACTTCCTCGACAAACATTTGCTGAAATAAGCAAGGTTTATCAGACAGTGCTTATGAGTACAATATATATTTAGCAGGGTATTCTCGACAGACTTCTCATGTATATTTGTGGGATGTTCTCAACAGGTGTTTAGCGGGATGTATTCGACAGACTCCTCCGTCGCTACCGCGCCACCTCCCCTAACTTAGGGGAGGAGCCAAGTTACCGTATTGGATGTTATCGCCATT
>JAJPZU010000070.1 GCA_021204165.1 Prevotellaceae bacterium | reverse complement strand
CGCTTCATTTTGACGCGTGCCAGAGGGCTTAGGATTTTAACATTTGACAAAATCAAAAAGTAAATATTTCTGGCGGATAACATGAAATAGGATTCTATTTACTTCGGTTTGCTTTCATTTTGTCAAAATAAATAAACCCCATAAAAAACGATGTCAAAAATTTTTTTATGGGGCTTAGAATCTGCCAAAATTAAGAAGCTGATTTTAAGAAGCTGTTTTAAATTTATCTTCAAGAATTTTTGAGAGGATTTTTTGAATGAAGAGGGTTCCTTTTTATTCTGAAATAATTTAAAACAGCTTCTTATTTATTCAATTATTTAAGCTTGTCATATTCTTCGTCTGTCACAGGTTCCAGCCATTCATTGGAAGTATTCTCGCCTGAAACCTCGAATGCAAGATGCGCGAACCAACTGTCAGCAGCCGCACCATGCCAGTGTTTTACACCAGCAGGAATGTGGATGACCGTTCCGGGCAGAATCTCTATTGCCGGTTTGCCCTCTTCCTGATACCAGCCGCGCCCGGCCACACCGATAAGCATCTGACCTCCGCCTTTCGTGGCTTTATGTATGTGCCAGTTGTTACGGCAGCGAGGCTCGAATGTGACATTGGATATATTCACTTGCTCCCTCGAAACCGATGCGAGGTAACTGTTGCCGATGAAATACTTGGCATAGGCAGTGTTCGGTTCGCCGATAGGGAAAATCATTTCGCTCTGGAAAGCAGCCTTCGCATCATCACTTTTGATGTCGTCCTTCCATACATCCTTGGCGAGTCGGAATGCTGCCCATGCTTTGGGCCAGCCGGCATAAAATGCAATGTGGGTAATTATTTCGGCGGCTTCGGTGCGGGTGATACCATTTTTCTTTGCTTCCTGAAGGTGGTAAGTCAGTGAACTGTCGGTAATGCCTTGACTGATGAGCGATGTAATCGTCACAAGGCTGCGGTCGCGCAACGAAAGAAGGTCGTTGCGACTCCACACTTCACCGAAAAGAATATCATCGTTGAGATGAGCAAATTCAGGTGCGAACTCACCGAGCTGATTGCGTCCGGCGGTCTGTACTGTTTTTTCCTGTGCCATACTATTGAATGTTAAAACTGTGAATATTGAGATTAAAATGATTCGGTTCATGATTCTTTATTGTATGAAGTTGTTGATTCGGTTTGCAGGATTGAGCGGAGTCTGGTCAGACAACACCAACGATTTTACCATGTGCAACGTCCCCTGCTTGTACTTCTGAAAATGTGCCGAGGCGATATGCCTTTCGTATGCAGCCCGGCTTGCGTATGTTTCGAGAATGGTAATCATGTTTGGACTGTCTTTTTCCTGCACGGCATACATGGTCAGCACTCCCGGTTCGGTGCGCAGGGACACTTCGCCTACCTCGGTCGCATATTTCATGTACTCATCGAGATGCTGCGGATAAACCTCGACTTTCGACAGCCGCACTATGCCGTCAGCCTGCATTGGCAACTTGGCGCACATGGAAGGCTCCCTGTCGAGTTTCAGGCATTTGCCGATTACTTCGCCGGTGGCGATGTAGGAATAGGTCGGGAACTCGAACAGCACAGGCTTCAGCCGTGTATAGTCAAGTTTTCCCTTGTCGTCGAGCACTTCAGGAGCAGCATAGGTGTTGGCGACAGAGCAGATGAAGTTGTCAAAGCCGTCCGACTTGTATATATCCACCACGTTGCATTCCATTACAAGCGGTGACGCGTCGATTACAGGACTGCCGTTTTCACCCCAGTGGAACGGGAACTCGTGCGACTTGTCCGTGTTTGCCCCACTCACGCTTCCCACATAGTCTGCCTTGGGAAGCATCATCCTGTCAACGAGATTGACAGATAGTTTCTTTGATTCGATTATGCCCTGATTGGTATAGTGCTTGTCGCTCATGCTCACGAGAATGCGGTCATGCCCGATAATGCCGACATGCGCCACAAGCAGCCAATTCACCCTTCCGTTTACTTCGGCTCCCACCACTGTTAGCGGCATAGGGTAAAGAGCCAGTCTGTTACCTATATTCTTCTTTTCTGTTACCATCGTCTTTTTATCTTTCTCCTTTATTTTATCTTTCTCTTTTAATTGTGAAGTATTATCGCTCTTACACGCAGAGGCGAATATTAACGCGAGAATACAAACTGCATTTACAAAACGTATTTTCATTACTTGGTCATATTAAACAGTTTACAAGCATTTCCAAAAAGTATGTCGTCCACATGCGGTGCCAACATGTCATCGGATTTCAGTGCCGAATGAAGTTTTTTCAAGTTCTCAGTCAGTACGGCAGCCGGCTGATAGGGATAATCCGAACCGTACATAAGATGCTCCGGAGTGGTGATTGTCAACAGCGTTTTAATGACATCAGAAGTAGCCCCTCCTGCAAGGTCGTAGTATAAGTTTTTCAGGTTGGCTTCCCAGTCTATGGGATTCATTAGCCCTTTGGCAACCATCGCGGGATGCACCATTTTCATCCGCGGTATGGCGAGTGGCAGAAATGAGCCGCAATGCGGAATGACAAATCGTATGTTCGGATAGCGTGCCGGGACATTGTGAGTAATCATATTGACAACTGTCCGTGTCGTTTCGGCGGGATATTCGTAAATAGCAAGCGGAGTTGTTGCTATCAGAGTATCATTGACTGGCACGGGTTTGTGCGGATGCAGAATTACGACGGCATGGTGTTGGTTCAATACGCTCATCAATGTGTCGAGAGCCGGATTACCCAAATATTGTCCGCGACTGTTGGTTGCCAACTTGATACCGTCTGCGCCGAGCGTATCGAGAGCATATACAGCCTCTTTAACGGCTGCTTCAACATCGGGCAGTGGTAATGAGGCGCAGAACAGAAACTTGTCGGGACAGTCGGCTTTCAACCGAGCACTTGCCTCATTATAGTGTCGGATGATGCGGCGACTCTCCTCAGAATCGCCATAGTACGGCTGCGGAGCCGGCATCAAAAGTATAGCCTTTCCGACACCTGCATTGTCCATAAATTCCAGATGGGAGTTTACGTCCCATTCCGGCAGCGGGAACGTCTCTTCCAATGCAGCTCCGTGTCTTTCCAGAAATTCGGTAAACTCCGGAAGCACGTTGTGGCAATGTACGTCTATTGCTTGTTGTGCCATAACAGGAACCATGAACAGAATACTTGTCAAGAAAACTAATATAGACTTCATATCATTATTTTTCTTGAGACGGTATGCTTCCCGGAATTTATCTGCACCAGATAGATGCCTGATGCGAGTGCGGAGGTTTCAATTCGGTTTTGGGATGATTCCAACATTTTGCGGCCGGAGAGGTTATAGAGCGCAAGGGAGTCGAACTCACCATCGACGCTTATCGCGCCTGATGACACGTTGATTTTCATATCTTTGTCGGATGTGACAGACTCAATGGCACTTGTAATCGTGTTGTAGTCAATCTGCTTCAGCCAATTGGCAATCAAAGAATGACAGTTGGATGTCTGGGAAGAACGAATCCAAAGGCTGGGTGTCACGAAATTCCCGTCGGGTATAAGGCGGTGTGCATCGGCTTCCACTCCGCTTATTCCGCTGCTCGCACTCGAAACGATAAGACCTATTTTCTTTCCTGCCATCTTTGCACCGTTATGGAAAAGGAATGTCTGCAACGGGGCTGCCATATTGCTCCACCACAACGGTGCAGCCACAATCACCATGTCATACTCAGCGAGATTGACATCCACCGGCTTGATTCCGGGATAAGATGCCACATCTTTGGGATGATTACGGATTGCCGAGATAAGGGCGCTTCCGATGGCATAATTGTTGGCGGCATAGTCCCGCCCTTCCTCCGATGGTTCTATTCTGACCATGTCCGCTCCTGTCTGCGACTGCAAGTCGGTCACGACAGTGTGGACATTGTTTGTAAAGCTGTAGTAAACTATCAGCGTCTTCGCGTTGATGGCGGTTGCCGTAAACGCAACAGCCAATGTTAAGACTGATTTTTTCATTTCTGTAAACAATAAAAACGGAATCAATAAAATCTTTTTCATAAATTATATTTTTTATTTGTCAATTTGGCTTTCGGTGAACGGGCGGCGGGTGTCCCGTTAGATTGATTGCAGCATACTCCTTGTCGAACTCTTCCATTTCATAAGGAATGAGACGGATTGTCGCCGCACCGAGAAAATAATATAATTGGGCAGGATTGGTCGTACCGGGTATCGGAGCTATCCATTCCTTCCTCGAAAGCTTCCATACTAGGGCGAACTGTGCCGGAGTC
>JAJPZU010000098.1 GCA_021204165.1 Prevotellaceae bacterium | reverse complement strand
AAACGAATATTTTAAGAATACTTATCTAAATATGTTTGTATGATAAAACATCATTTAAAACATATTTTTATATTATTGTCTATTCTGTTGTTTGGATGTGTAGAGGAAAAGGAATATTTTGACAATCCGATAATAGAATCAAAAACTACACATCTTATATTAACTCCTATATTCGGCAATATTAATCCTCAGCCATCCAAGACCAGAATTAGTCATGGCATTGTTGGTGATAATGATTTCCAAGATGGGGACTCTCTGTTACTTGTCAATATCAGCAATGGGTTTCATTCGAAAATGTTGTATAATTCAGAGCTTGGAGCTTTTGAGGGTGATGCCTTATTACATAAAAATGATGAGATATCAGTAGTATATCCTTATAAGGACCTTCCAATTAATAATAATCGCATATTATTGGATGCGTTATTTCAAAACGGATATGACGTAAATAATTATCACTGGGGAATAACAACCACAAATGAAGTCGACTCGTGCACCCGATTCTCTATAAAACTCTTTAATCTTTGCAATACATGTTCAGTTGATGTTGTTGATGAAGATGATAATCCAATAGCAGTAAAATCTCTTTCTTTGTCTGCTTTAAAAGGCAAGCTATATAAATCACGTTTTCTCAATATAAAAACCGGAAGTTGGGAAGAAGGAACTTATGCAGAAACATTAAATATTGGAGGAGACACTATTTTTTCGGATGGAAGAATACAACTCTCATTAATTCCAACCTATGTTCTAATCAAAGGATATGTAGTTGATTTTAAAGATAACAGTTTTGAAGGAAAAGCAGAACAACAAATATTCAGTGAAAACGATTCTTCTTATTTGAGAATTTCTTGCACAACACCAGCTTCAGCAAAAGAATATGTAGTAGTATGTGGAATCAAATGGGCAAAAGGTAATCTTCAATATGCAGGAGATGAAGATGGAGCAATTGGTTTTCAACTTCATTGGCGTTTAGATTCAACCCAATATGAGTATTTTAATCCTGTATATGGTATGCAAGGTACGCCATTGGCAGAAGACTTACCTTATGATACAATTCATGTTGATGTTTTTAATTGGGGTACATGTGGTGAAAATGCTTTGGATATAACTAAATATGGAACAAAATCTAATACAGATATATCTGGTAAGATGTATACAGATAAATATCTAAGGTGTGAAACAACAGATTTTGAAAAGGCATTGTTTGGCGATATCGTTTATTGGGCCTCCAATGGAAAATGGCGCATGCCGAATATAGAAGAGTTGTATACATTATTTAATGTGGCATCATATTCTTGTGGTTATGTATGTACTCCAGAAGGAGAACTTGTGTTTGGTTTTTATTTTACTACTCCTGTGGGTAATAGGATTACCGACACTGACACAATTAGATATTACACTCAAGAAGAATTGGATAATGGCTTGTTCTTGCCAGGATCCGGCTATCGTCAAAAGTCTGTTCCATATCTTAAGCGTGTAGGTAAATGTGGGTTCTATTGGGATTCGAATCAAGGTGAAGGTTCCGAACACATGTGTATACGCTTTATAAGTAATAAAATATTTTGGAGTGGTGACGGGCCAACTTATGGTCGTTCTATTCGTCCTGTATTATCTGAATAAAATGAAAAAAATAGTATTATATAGTTTAGTTATATTGCTTTTTTCTTGTTCTGACGATGTTTCTATAGATAATTCTATATCACAAGGACTGGAACATGAGATTAACGTGTTTATATCTAAACAAGAGAAAAATACCCGTGCTATTGTATCAGATGAAGAAACATCTCTTGTCTGGAATTTTAAACAAAACGACAAGGCAATAGCTTTTGGAGTTGATAATGGTTATGATAAAGCATCATTATTGTTTAATGAAACAAGTGGAAGTTTTAGAGGATACAAAATTAGTTCGGCTCGTAATGAGATTGCTTTGCTTTTTCCTGAGCAACAAACTTATGCTGTTCAGAACGGACGTGTTCTTCTTTCTTTGCCAAGCCAAAACGGAACACTTTTTTCATTGGCTAACACATCATATCAATGGGGATATGCTTCTTTATTTGAAGCAGAAAATGGATATGTCGGTTATACAACAATGACAGATTTAATGGCAATATGCAGGTTTTCATTTCTTGTAGGAGATGCTGCTATTCGTGATATTGTTGATGTACATCTGACAGCAACTAAAGGAGCTTTTTATATAGATCGGCATCTTAATATTTCATCAGGTTCATTTGAAGATGGAAATTTGGTTTCAGAAATGACTGTTCATAATTTTAACGGGATTGACAGTACAGTATATATGGCTTTTTTCCCTTCATCTTTTGAATTGGATTTCGAGATTACAGATGCTTCAGGGAATATGTATGAAGGAAATTTAAGGCAGAATAAATATGTTGCCGGTCAATATAATACTTATACTGTTCAATGTTCAAAATCAGAAACTCAATCAGTGAAGCATGAAAGTGATTATATTGAAGTTTGTGGTATACAATGGGCTAAAGGCAATCTTGTTTATGATGCAACATCTTTTGGAGATAACGGTATGATGGAGCATTATTATCTGGCAGATACACAGTGGTATTATCCGGAATTAGATAATTCAGATGATTATCATATCTCACATTTCAATTGGGGAGTGCTTAGTAATAATGCTTTATCCCATAATCTATATGCGAATTATAAAGGAGATTTAGGTTCAAAAATGTTTGCCGAACGCTCTTGCGTTAATCAGGTCAATTCTTTCTCATTTGCTCAATATGGTGATATTGCTTATTGGTCAACAAAGGGGAAAATGCGTATGCCTTCTCAGGAAGAAATGTACAAACTATATTCAGAAGCTTCATATAGCCGTGGTTATTATGTCACTCCGTCAGGTGAGAAAATCAACGGTTATCTCTTCTGGACTCCACAAGGAGAACGTGAAATAAATTTGAATGTTAATGTTTTTACGGACTCGGAACTTGATACGAAATTGTTTTTGCCAGAAGCAGGTTTGCGCGAAACGAAGATGTCATCTTTAAACTTTATCAACAACCGTGGCTATTATTGGCATAGCAATAAAGATGAAAACATGAATCAGCTTATGCTCTGTCAGTCTGGTTTGATATGGAGGTCTACAGGAGCTGGTTATGGTCGTAGTGTCCGACCTGTCAAGAACTCAGAATCAATACCACCAGACGAAGACAAAAAGGATTACATAGAGTTTTTAGGAACGAAATGGGCAAAAGGCAACTTACAATATGGAGCATCTTTGGGGACATCTGATGGTTTCCGTGATTTGTGGTCTATTGCAAATGATCAATGGAGATACCCAGAGTCCGGTTTAGGATTTGGTAATCATTCTTCTACATTAGATTTTGATGCTGTTTACCATTTTAATTGGGGCGTGTGTGGTGAAAATGCTGTTTCCCAGTCACTTTACGCAAAGTATAATGGTGATATTGCTGGAAAAATGTTTGTTAATCAAAATTGTACACAACAGACAACAGATTTTAATCAAGCCTCTTTTGGAGATATAGCATATTGGGCCTCCAATGGTAAATACAGAATGCCTACCGAAGAGGAAATGAAAAAACTTTTTACAGAGGCATCGTATAGTCATGGATGTTATGTTGCTGCGGACGGTTCACAAACATTCGGATTCCTGTTCAAAGAACCAGAAAACGGGAAGCGTGTTGTTGAAACTAAATTCCAAAATTATACAGATTACGATTTAGAACACTTTCTTTTCCTACCAAATGCAGGAAACCGTCAATCTAAGTCTGATGTTATTCTGCGTATAGGTTATACTGGTTATTATTGGCATTCATGCAAGGAACCGTTATTTGAACAAATGAAACTTGGTACTGTAAATTTGGATTGGACATCCACAAATCCTGCTTATGGTAGAACAATTCGTCCTGTTCTAAATGAATAATAAATTACAGCAGTATGAAAAAAATATAATTATAATAAAACTGATTCCTTGGGCTTATTCACTGTTGGCTTATTTATCAATAGGAAGGTATTTGTTATATAATCCTTTGAGAATAAGTCTTACTGTGTTTTATTTTGCAATGACAGGAATATTTTTTATTACTTCATTTTATCCTGTGTTTCATACAAAATTACATAAGAGAATTGGGAAATATAAAGAATATCATGCTTTTGATTTTTTCTTATTATATACACTAATTTTATGTATTTACTCATTAGTCGCAAATTTTCCATTAGGTAATAAATATGAGAAGATGGCATTGTTTGCGTCGTGGTTAGCTGTTATGTCTGGATATTCTGTTTTTTACTTGTCTATACCAACTTTTTTTACAGCAGCAACAAAGTCCTTATACAAGATTATTCCTTTTCTGACGGTGATACTCCTTCCTTTAGCGAATAAAATGTTTATAGGGGACATGGTGGGATTCCTTTTAATGCCAATAATTTTGCCGTTGTTATTTTGGAAAGAATTATCAAAAAAGAAAAAAATACTCTATGGAACTTTGGCAGTTTATGTTATAATAACAAGTTTTTGGAGTGATGCCCGGAGCCATATACTTAAATATGGCATAGCTTTATTTCTTGGGGTATTGTTTATAAGATATGAGTATTTTTTTAAGACGTTTAGAAATTTAGTATGGCTGGTTTTATTTATTCCTTTTATTCTAATATGGTTGGGTGTTTCTGGCAAATTAAATATATTCGAATCAACAGAAGTATTAAAAAGTGAAAATTTACAAGAAGGCACACTTGCAGATACCCGTACATTAGTATATACTGAGGCTTTAACTTCTGCTGTGGATAATGACTATATATGGTTCGGAAGAGGAATAGGGCGTGGTTATGAATCTTATTTCCAAATAAGAAGGGATGAGATTTCTGATAATATTGTAACAGCCGAACGGTTTTATGGTGAAAGAAATTCCGAAGTTTCTATTGTCAACTCTTTCACTTGGGGAGGCATCGTCTATGTCCTTATTTTTTACATAATGATGTGCTCTGTTATATATTATGGATTATATAGAAGTTCAAATAGATATGTGAGAGCTGTAGCATTGTATTTTACCTTTTATAGTGTCTATTGTTGGGTTGAGAATAATCAAGAATTTCATATTAGTTATTTATGTAGTTGGTTCTTTATAGCTATATGTTTGAGTCGGCATTTTAGGGATTTAAATGATACGAATTTTAAGAACTTTATAATAAATACATTTTAACATGATATTTTGTATAAATAAAATTTTTTATTACGTATGCGGAATACGTATGATTCCTCATTATTTGGGTTATATTTTTACGAAAGGAGGAAAGCTGTTTCAAGAAGATTTGTTATCAACGTGTGGAAGAAATGATTTTTATACTTTTGTTTTTTGGCTACAAAGTAGGAGGTATATAAGAAATCTTTTTTATCATAGAATGGGATGGAAATTTCAATTTATGTTTGAATGGATGTTGCCTTCAGATAAATCTTTTCATCTATACAATATGCAAATTGGTAGAAGGTGTCATTTGGAACATTCTCAAAATACTTTTCTTAATGCAAAATCTATTGGAGATGATTTTTATTGTTTACATAATGTAACAGTTGGAAATAATGGGAAAAAACATACAAACCCTATAATAGGAAATAAAGTGTGTATTTTTACAGGAGCAATAGTTGCTGGAGATATAAAAATAGGCAATAATGTTATAATCTGTGCTAATGCTGTAGTGAGGGAAGATGTTCCTGATAATACAATGGTTGCCGGTGTCCCAGCAAAGGTCGTCAAGAAATTATAGTAAAAAGTTATTATAAATTAATCAATAAACTTCTGTTGGACGAGAAATATGTTTAATTAAGTACAAGATATATGAAAATAGGATTTTTAATAAGATATTATTTTTGTCGGAAAATGATTCTTGAGAATAAATGTTTTCCACATCATCATTTTTGGGGATATGATTATTTGCAATCAAAAGGATTTGACTTGGTTGAGGTAAATCCAAACGATTGTGATTTAGCATCAGGTTTGTATGCTGATCTTTTCTCTCAAAATCGATGTCAGCAAAAACAAATGATAAAGAATAAAGATGTGGATATTATTTATGTTCCTTTCTTTTTTGATTGTTATTGGATAGCCTTTCTTAGAATGATGAGAATATATAAAAAACCAGTAATAACAATAGCACAAGAAACATGGGATACGAGTTACATAAAAAATCCATTGCGCAAAATTATAGCTTTGTGTCATAAATGTCTTGCAAAATACGGAGTTGATAGATTATTGTTTATTAGTCCGAATCTTATACCATATATAAAAGGAAATTTTAGACAAAATGGAGTGTACGGATTAGAGCATTGGGGGGTTGATATCGATTATTTTGATAACTTTATAGCATTGCAGAATAAAAAGACACAACAGTACATATATTTTACAGGGGGGTCTAACCGAGATGTGAATGTAGTAGTGGAAGCGGCCAAAATGAATCCGTCTATAAATTTTTATTTTCAATCGAGTAAAGCCATCGTTTCAAAAATAAAATGTTTGGATATTCCTGTTAACATGGTTGTAAATACCAATTGTTCTCAGCAATCTGATTTGTTGCCCGGTTACTATAATTCTTTATGTGTGTTGGTTCCTCTATTAAAGAAATCAAGTGCAATGACAGGGATAACAGTAATATTTGAGGCGATGGCTATGGGAAAACCTGTAATATCAACACGTTCATTATACTATCCGTTTGATATAGAAAAAGAAGGTGTTGGGTTGTATGTTGATTATAATAATGCAGAGGAACTTTCAAATGCGATAAGATTTCTTCATGAAAACCCTAAAACAGCAATAGAGATGGGACAAAGAGGACGAGATTTAGTTGAAAAAAATATAATTATAAATTGTTCTGTGAAGAATTGGAACATCATATTAATGATATGATAAAACAACTATGATAAAAGTTTTATGGATAGCAGGAACTCCTTGTTCCAGTATAAATAGGTACGGAGTTGTAAAGCCTGCAGAAGGATGGATTGCTTCATTAGAGGCTGAATTACACAAAAGGACAGATATACAATTGTCTGTGGCGTATACATCAGAAATTAAAGAAGAACCTTTTGATTATGAGAGTGTGCATTATTATCCATTGTATATGCCCAAGGGTGGTAAAATTAGGCGATGGTTATCAAATTTTGATAAAACTATTGGAGAGAAGAGGGCAAAACCACTCTTACGTAGGCTCATTAATGAATGTCATCCAGATACTATACATGTTCATGGAACAGAAGGTTGGAAGGGGAGAATTATTGAGATGATTGAAGGTGTTCCTGTTGTTTTTTCAATTCAAGGAATGATAGCTCCATATTGTCAAAAATATTTTGCAGGTATTCCAAAGCATGATGCTTTTCGTTTAGACCCCCTTTTAGATCGCATTTTGGGATTTGGTATAAGAACGACTTGGAAATCGTTTCAATATAGAGGTGAACGTGAAATAAATTATATCAAGAATAATACTTATGTGTTTGGACGGACTTTTTGGGATTATGATTGTACATTGGCTATAAATCCCAATAGACAATATTATATTGTGAATGAGATTCTTCGCCCAATTTTTTACGAAAAGCAATGGAAAGGTTACATAGAAAAATCGGGAAAATATACCGTTCAAATAATTAGTACTGTCTCAGGTGGCATATATAAAGGACTGGAAACTCTTCTTAAAGCTGCATATATACTTACTTCTTTCTCACAATTAAACTTTGAATGGCATGTTGTTGGTTATTCAGATTCAACGAAATGGGTAGCAATGGCTGAAAAACTGACTAAAATCAAGTCGTCCAATGTACATGTTATTTATCATGGACGTTTACAGTCTGATGATTTGTGTAATATGTTGGTTAATTCTGATATTTATGTTCACGTATCTCATATTGAAAACAGCCCGAATAGTGTATGTGAGGCAATGCTTTTAGGCATGCCTATTATCGCTAGTTTTACGGGTGGAACAGCTTCTTTGTTGACACACGAAAAAGAAGGTGTATTATATCAGGATGGAGATCCATATGTTTTGGCTGGTGCAATATTGGATTTTATCCAGCATCCAAAGAAAGCTATAGAGTATGGAAGTGCAGCTCGAAAACGTGCCGTATTGAGACATAATAAAGAAAAAATTGTGTCTGAAGTCGTTAGTGGCTATATGAAAATAATAGAAGATTTCAAGTATTCCCGAAACATAAAATAGTATCATATATTAAATTAATATGACAATTCATTTCTTTATAGACGGGTCTTTTCCTCATGGTATGGCTGCTGCAAAGCGTAGGTTATGTTATGCGAAAGGATTGATGGCTGAGGGGCATGAGGTAGAAGTGCATGTCTGCCATAAATGTTTCGAGCAGGGTGACAATGATGGCTTCCCTGAGGAAGGAGTATATCAAGGCATACCTTATATATATATATGCGGCAAGTATAAGCATAAGGGCAAGTTATTAAGAGCATTTGACTGGTTGATCCTAGATTATATAAGGAGTTTTTTTCATGCCTTAAAGAGTGTGTATAAAGATGAAGCAATGTATGTATATTTGTATCCAATCTTTATGCAGATATTGCTATTATTGGTCGCAAGAATAAAGGGTGCGAAGATTGTCAAGGAAACATGTGAGCATCCATCTGCCTTGGGAAATATTAATTCACGCTGGCATAAGTTCTGTAAATGGTTCGAATATAAATTTGTCATGCCTCATTATGACGGATTTATTGCCATATCAAGGGAGCTTGACAAATTTGTTTGCAGATATAAATCACCAAAGGCCGAATCTATCATTGTGCCGATACTTGTTGATACTGATATTTGTGATGAAGATTTTAAAGGTGTGGAGTCTCCGTACGATGTTCCGTATATAATACATACGGGCACGATGCACGAGCAGAAAGATAGTGTGTCGAAAATTATAAGAGCGTTTGCAAGATTCAAAAAAGAAACAGATTCTGCATGTAAATTGGTTTTTACTGGTCCTCATGCCAATGAGCAATGTAAGTATATTTCTTTGATGGAGGAGCTTGGGGTTCGTGATAGTGTTGAATTATTAGGCTTGGTAAGTACAGAAAAAGTATTAATACTTCAACATTTTGCGTCAATGTCAATTATTTATAAGAGTGACAATCTTCAGACAAGAAATTGTTTTCCTACCAAATTGGGAGAGATGTTGATATGCGGAATACCTGTTATAACTACAACGGTAGGGGACAGTAACATGTATTTGGAAAATGGTAAGAGCGCGTTAATAATAGAACCTGATGATGAAGACACTTTGGTAGACTATATGAACAAAATATTAGTCGATAAAGAACTTGCAGCTAAGATCGGCATGGAGGGAAGGAGAGTTGCCGAAAAGTATTTCAATCCGATATATCAAGGAAAACGTCTTGCGAATTTCTTTTCTAATCTGCTTGTAAATAGATATTCGGGGGGGGGTAAAACATTGGCATAAGTTTATTCTTTCTCCAGAGAAATATGCACGAAGGATAGGTGTGAACATCGGTGAGAATAATTTTGTGCCAGATAAAGAAACTTGGTCTTCTGAGCCATACCTGATAACAGTAGGAAATAACTGTCAGATAACAAAGGGTGTGAGGATTTTTACTCATGGTGGCGGTCAAGCGATACGCAAATATATTCCGGATTTTGATGCTTTTGGCAGGGTTGAGATTAAGGATTATGTTTATATAGGAAATAATGCCTTGATTATGCCGGGAGTGACTATTGGTGAACATTCTATTGTGGCAGCTGGCAGTGTCGTGACGAAATCTGTCCCTGCCGGTGTTGTGGTTGCCGGTAATCCTGCCAAGATTGTTTGCACGGTCAATGATTATATTAACCGCAATCTTCGTTATAATACCCATTCAAAAGTTTTGAGTAGGGATGTAAAGAAACATGTGTTGCTAAGCATGCCTGAAGAAAAGTTTATAGTAAAGAAAGAGATGAACGTTTAACACCATTCTCCTCTTCCCATTTACCCCCCATACCTTATTATATACTTTGTAGCTTCATTATCATACCCCATAGTTATGGAAACAATATATTTCGAAAGGCACAAAAAGCTAACGCAAAGAGCGGATAACCATAATAGTGTGACGAAGCCGAAAGACGTTCCGTGCATTGAGTTTGTGTTTAATGACAATTGGAACGACTATGAATACTATACGTGGTTCACAATGTGGTATGTGAAGGACTTCCAGAACTATATTATTGTGGGTGACTTGAAAATCATGCACAAGGATGGTAATCCGTACAAGCTGATGAAGCGCAGGTTTACCGAGCTTGGCGATGATTTCTGCTCTGTGGGTATGGATGTGAGTTATTACTCTAGGTTAGTGAAGGTTTTCGGAAATAATGTTGCCAATCAGATTCTGCTTGCTTTAAATGATTGCGCAGTCAACGACAGTATACGTGAGCGTTTTGCGGACAAAGATTGTTTTAAAACATCTCTGCTCAGAGAGATTTCTACGACGCATGCGTTGGAGAAGGCAAAGAAAATCGTAAGTATGGAAGACCCGTCACAGGTCTATGCGTTTGAATATAAATTCGTGCCGGAAGAAGACAACTCGGTGTATTCCATATTCGATTGTCACTTTGAGTATCCATGTGCTTATTATAAAAGAACCTTTGCATTGATTGGAGAGAATGGGGTTGGCAAGACGCATCTGTTAAGTCTCCTCATAAAGGACATGGTCTGCCGAAATGAAGGACATCTAAGCCACATACCATTGTTTCAGGAATGCTTTGTCATTTGTTCATCGTTGCACGATGAATACTACAGGAGAAATGAAGAAAAGCATGATATTCCTGTGGAAATATGCCGTGTGGTGCAAGACGAGAACCTCCATGCTCGTGTGAGAAAGCTGTTGCAGAGTATAACAAACAGAGGCACTGTACTTCTTGATGGCGGTATGTACACCATACCTGAGCTGTTTATGGAGAAGATATGTAATCAACTGGGCAAAGAGCTTGTGGGTAATCTTTTATATAGAGTGAAAAACGAACAGGATAAATATGAGCGATGGGAATTGGATGAAAAACACCTTGAACAGCTGCTGGACTATTTCAGTACCGGGCAGAGACAGATATTCCTGTTGACAGTAAATGTATTTGCAAAGCTGAAACCATCCACTCTTGTAGTAATCGATGAACCAGAGGTGCATCTCCATACGTCGTTAATCATGAATTTCATTTGCGAACTTAACGACTTTCTTAACTGTTTCAAGAGCTATGCCATAATAGCAACTCACTCGCCCTTGGTGGTGCGTGAGGTGGTGAGAAGCAATGTTTTTCTGATGCGCAGGGTGGAGGGCAATGTTCCGCTAATCTCGGAAGCCCACTTCGAGACTTTTGGAGCAAACATATCAGACCTTTACAAATATATTTTCGGCTACGATTGCAGCGACTCGTACTTCTGCAAGGTGATAAGACGCTTTGCAGAAGAAGGCATGGACTACAAGGAGGTTGTGAATGAATTGAAGCGAAACGATGTGGAGGTAAGTTTAAACAGCCGCTTTGAAATACGTGATATAATACGCGAATACAATGAGAACGATTAATCCGCCTTCAATAGATTCTATAGAGTTTCTGCATAAGGCAGGCAAGGGGCTTCATGAGACAGTAAAAGATAAGGACGGAAATGATGTGGAGAACATTCGGAAGACAGTGTATGACGACAACAAGGCGGCACTGGAGGCTGCCTATCGCAACTACGATGCAAAAACCACACCGATAGCATTGGAGAAGTTGACTCCATTATGGCCTAACCCGAAAAAAATGAATGGCCCTGTCTGGCAAAAGCGTAAAGGGGTTTACGATTTGTACGACAGAGAGCGCAAGTTTCTTAGCGATCTGTGGGAAAGTATCTCGTGTGGAGCCAATCGAAAGTTAATAATCTGCCCACTATGTGATGAGAGACCAGTGGAAGACCTTGACCATTATGTGCCACGCGAGGTGATGCCTGAGTACTCGGTGCATGTGAAGAATATCATCCCCACCTGTCACAGATGCAACAACCTTAAACTGAATGATTGGCTTGACGATAAAGGCGAAAGGAAAATATTCAATGCATATTATGATTCGTTGCCTACCGAAAGTGCCATTGTCGTAGATATAGAAGAGGATGAAAGTTCGAGCCTGCCTCGTATTGTTGTAAAGGAAAATCCATCAATAGATATGAGTGTGGAAGCCAACCGTAGGGCTGTATATACAGTGGGCAAGTTGAGGCTCATCTTCGAGGTTTTGCAAGGCAGTGCTGATGACTTTTTCAAGGATAAATGCACATTCTTAAAGAATCAGTATCGAAACAACAAGAAGATGCTAAAAGGCCACACCGACAAGCAAGTGTGGGAAAGCGTAAAGGAGAGTATAACCGACACCATCAATGATGGCGGCAAAGACCTTCACATTCTGATTTATAAGGAGATATGCAGTTCTCTGGTTTTTGAGAAGTGGATAATGCAGTTTTAAAACAACAGATTATTTGCGTAATGAAATATATAAAAGGAAATTGAATTACACATGAAAAAGAAAATTTTGTTTTTTGTATCGGGAGAAGTTGGGGGAGCGGAACGCATAACAATAACAATAGCTAAGATGTTGGATAAAAGTAAGTTCGACGTTAAGCTTGTTATTACAGCTTTTCCTGATTGCAAGTTGTCTAAATTTACTCCTGATGATATACCGGTCATATATCTTTCTGAAAAACATTTGCGCTTTGGGTGCATGATGAAGATGAAAGATTTGATAAAAAAAGAAAATACCGACTATGTATTTGGATCTATGACTTTTGTCTGCATTTTGCTCCTTATAGTTTGCAAGTTTTTCGCTTCAAATGTAAAGCCAATAGTAAGAGGGCAGATTAATCCTCATTACTGGGTGAAGCAGTCTGGATTGCTGAAATACAAAGGAGCAATAGTAGAAAAGATAAACAGATTTCTATTTCCCTCTGCTTATAAAGTGGTTGCCCAAACTCCAACTATGTGTGATGGCATGATTAAGTATTATGGAGTAAAGCCAGAAAAATGCATTTGTCTTTATAACCCTATTGATTGGCAGAATATAAATGAAAAGATAAAAGAAGAAAGCCCCTATTCTAAAGGCGAAAGCGATTGTTTTAGATATGTTGCAGTGGGGCGTTGTCAACCTCAAAAAGGTTTTGACCTGCTGATAGAAGCAATGAAGAAAGTTGTTGCTTATAACCCTCTAAGTCATGTTTATATAATAGGAGCAAAGTCTGATGATGCTTATACAAATTACCTGTTAAAACTTGTAAAGGATAATCAACTGGATGACAATATTCATTTTACAGGTTTTCAAACGAATCCGTACAAATATATAAAATATGGTGAATGTTTTGTATTGTCAAGCCGTGACGAAGGATTGCCAAATGTACTTATAGAAGCTACATATCTTCATAAACAGGCAGTTGCATACACATGTATTCCAATAATAAAGGAAATAGTGCAAGACGGAAAAAATGGTTTACTTGTAGAAGCGGAGAATGTTGACAAACTGGCGGATGCTATGATAAAAATACAGACGCTTGACTTGAATGTGGCGAGTGAATACAAGCCTTCCTGTGAAGATGATTTTAATCGATTGTTTGAATAATGATGAGAATTGTTTATTGTATTCCCCAAATCTTCAAGCCTGGTGGAATTGAGAGGATAGTTTCCATCAAAGCTAATTATTTGGCAGAGGTGTATGGATATGATGTGACACTGGTGGTTGCAGACCAGCGTGGAAATGCTCCTTATTATCCTGTTAGCAGTAAGATAAAGATGGTTGATTTGAAACTTCCTTATGACGATTTGTTGTTGATGTCTTTACATAAAAGGCTGGTAGAGCGCAGGAGACTGCAAAAGGAACATAAGAAGAAGTTGACGGCTTTGCTGAATGAACTTCACCCTAACATTACAGTTTCCACCTTCACCCATGAAGCCGCATTCCTGCCAGATATACAAGACGGTAGTGAAAAGGTTTTGGAATTTCATTTTTGTAAGGGGCATAAGCGGTTGATGGCAGATGCTTTTAAATTCAGATTTATAACGAAACTAGCATATTACTTCAAATGCTGGCAGGAAGAACATATTATAATACCCAAATATGATCAGTTCGTTGTGCTGACAGAAGAGGATAAGGCTGATTGGATACAGCAAATATCCACTGTCAAATGTATTTCCAACATACTACCTTTTGAAACTGAAGAACAAGCAAGACTTGATACTAAAACTGTTATCGCAGTAGGAAGATTGGATGCACAAAAGGGGTTTGATAGATTAATTAAGATTTGGAAAGAAATATACTTGAAGCATCCTGATTGGAAACTGAATATTTTTGGGCAAGGAGGTGATAAGCAAAAATTACTAAGGCTAATATCTATACTTGAATTAGATAAAACAGTAACAATACACGAACCAAATAGAAACATAAAAGAAGAATATTTAAAGTCTTCTATTTTTGTCATGACATCAACATACGAAGGTCTGCCAATGACATTATTGGAAGCTACTGGATTAGGATTACCTTCCGTATGTTATGATTTTAAATGTGGCCCCAAAGATGTAATAAATAATGGAGAAAATGGCTTTTTAGTAAAAGAAAATGATTCTAAGAAATTTGTAGAATCTGTCAATCGTTTAATAGAAGACAAATCATTGAGAGAGCAGATGGGAAATGCTGCTAAATCTATGTCTAAACGGTATTCAACAGAAACGATTATGCAGAAATGGAATGAGTTGTTTAATGGAATAATAGAGAAACAATGAGTACAAAAAAAATAGGTATAATAACCATACATAGCGATTTGAATTATGGAGCGGCTTTACAAGCATATGCTTTGAATCAATTCCTTAGGAACAATGGTTATGATTCGAATATTATAAATTACATAAAGATTCCTAACCATCCGCGCCAATATCCATTCCCCAAGAATATTGCTTATTGTCTTATGAATCTTCCACGTTTTTATAGATATAGGCAATTCCTGAAAAAGTCTACAACGAAAAAAGAATGGCATTCTGTGGAAGAGTTAATGAACAACTTCAGCGAACCTTTCGATGTATTGATAAGTGGAAGTGATCAGGTATGGAATCCCACTTGTGGAGGTTTCGGCAATAGGCTTAATCCTGCTTATTATTTGGCATTTGCAGATAAAAGTAAATATAAAAAAATTGCGTATGCTTCGTCTCTTGGTTCATATAGATTTAATGAGGAGGAGATTATAAGTGTAGGTAAATGGTTGGGTGAATATGCTCATTTGAGTACTCGTGAGTCTGCCGGGAAAGAGCATTTAGAGAGTTTTATTAATCGCGACGTAAGAGTTGTACTTGATCCAACGCTTCTTTTGAAGCATGAAGAATGGCTGAAAGTTGCTTCTTCAGTTACAAAAGTAAGAAAAGAAAAATATGTCTTGGTATATTATATAGATGAGATTGCAGAATGTGTTGAATATGCACGGAAGGTTGCTGATGCAAATGGATGGAAAGTAGCGATGATGTCTAATACGGCAAAGCGTTTTTCTGGTGTTGATATTAATATTCCATTCTGCGGACCGGCTGAATTTTTATGGCTTTTTGAACATGCGCAGTTTGTTTGCACAAATTCTTTTCATGGTACAGCCTTTTCTGTAAACTTTAATAAAGATTTCATATCTGTGATTAAGCGTAACAGCCCTCAACGTGCTCAAACCTTGTTGGAAAATGTAGGTTTATCTGAGAGATTGTTGACTGATATTAATCAGGTCAATCATATTGCTGTAAATGTGGATTGGACTGAAGCGAACAAGAAATTAGCTCAATTAAGAGCTGATTCTATAGAGTATCTTGTCAATGCGATAGAAAACTGATGAAACATATTAATGATAGAAATACAGCACAGAATAATTGTTGTGGTTGTTCTGCTTGTCAGCAGGTATGTCCGCACCATTGTATTTCAATGGTTGAAGATGAGGAAGGTTTTCTTTATCCCAAAGTGAATGAACTGCAATGTGTTGATTGTGGACTTTGCAGCAATGTCTGTTCGTGGATAGATGATAATAAAGAGAAAGACAGACACCCCCTTGCCGTTTACGCGGCAAAGCATAAAGACAATGAAATACGAGACGTAAGTACATCAGGAGGAATGTTTACGGCTTTGGCTTCTTACGTTTTTTGATAGAGGTGGTATTGTTTATGGTGCGTCTTTTATTTCAGAAACACAATCTGTTGGACATATTGGAGCTTCTGCTACTCATGATTTGAACAAATTACGGGGATCAAAGTATGTTCAAAGTAGCATGGGAAAATGTTTCCATGAGATACAAAGTCATTTGAAAGAGGGGCGGTATGTTTTATATACAGGCACACCCTGCCAGTGTGAAGGGCTTCGCCGTTTTCTTCGTAGAGACTATGAAACTCTTTTTATTATAGATATATTATGTCATAGTGTTCCATCACCACGTATATTAAGGGAACTATTACAAAACTATGGCGGAAATTTTGAGAAAATTAGTTTTCGGAACAAAGATTTGGGGTGGAGAACATCTTATCAGGTTAGAATGTTTCGTGGTAAAGAGGTTTTATTTAATGACACTTATCTTACAATGTTTTTCAAGGGCTTGATAAATCGTCCCTCATGTTATAGTTGTAAGTTTACAAACACTCATCGTTCAGGAGACATTACTATAGGTGATTATTGGAATATAAATTCTGTTATTCCTGAATTTGAAGATTCATTAGGGGTAAGCTGTTTGTTTGTCAATAATGAAAAAGGTAAAACAATTTTTGAAAATATAAAAAGCACCTTGGATTGTTTTGAAACAGAGTTACAGCCAGCCCTGCAAACTTGTATGATGCGTAATGTGACAGAACCTAAAGACAGAAAATACTTTTGGAGAGATTATTCAAAATATGGATTAAAATATTGTGAAGCAAAATATGGCAGGATGACGATATGGGAACGTTTCCGTGACAGAACTATTGCTCCTTTTGTTAGAAAAATAGGCATTGCAGCCTTTTTTCGGAAGATAAGATGAAAAAAGAGTGTTTATGTAACAATAAAAAAATCAAGTCTGAAATTCGGAATTTTTAAGAAAAAGCTACAGGAAAGCAGCTCAGAATGGGCTATGCCGCAAAATCGGGTGCTAACATCCGGTATCTTACGCATTGGAAACAATGTAGTCACAAGAGCAAAAGCAGTAGTAACGAAGAATATTTCAGGCAATTCCGCCGTAAGAGGCATGCCGGCTAAAATAAGAAAAAAAATGCTAAAGGGTATTATTCGAAAGGGGATAAAACTCAGTGTTGCCCCTTCCTTTATTTGGGATAAAATGTGGAATCCGCTTTATAAGCGTAGCATGAAATGGTGTGGGAAAAACGTATATCTGCGTCCAACACAGTCGAACCTAAAAGGACTTTGGAACATGAGCGTAGGTAACAACACGAGCATTCCGAAGGGTAGCACATTTTTCTGCACAGAAGCAGAACTGAAAATCGGTAATAATGTCATATTCGGACCTAACCCCACTATCATAACAGGCGATCATCGCATTGATATGATAGGGAAATTCATTACAGACTCTCATGACAAACTACCAGAGAATGATGTTCCCGTCGTTATTGAAGATGATGTATGGACTGGAGCAAACATTACAATATTAAAAGGAGTGACAATAGGTCGTGGCTCAGTTATAGCAGCGGGAGCCGTTGTCACCAAATCATGCCCTCCTTATTCCATCATTGGCGGAGTCCCTGCAAAAGTGTTAAAATACAGATTTACTATAGACGAAGTGTTAAAACATGAGATATTGCTTTATAGTGAAAAAGACCGTCTTTCTGAAGCAATGCTCATTGAAAGTCGAAAATAAATTTAAGTTATTATGACTAAGGTTTTGGTCGTGGCAACCTCCCAACTCACACGTGGAGGTATCACTTCTGTGATTAAGGCCCATCAAAGAGGAAAACAATGGACCGACTATCATTGCAAATGGATAGAGACACACATAGATAGAGGAAAAATAATGAAACTTTGGTGGTTTGTAAAAGGGTTGTTTCAATACATCCTCCTATTACCACAATATGACATCATTCACATTCATTTGAGCGAACCTCCATCAGCAATACGTAAATTGATTTTTTCTTTTTCGCTCGTCTAATCGGCAAGAAGACAATTTTACATTTCCATGCTTTTTCTCCGGAAACGACAATTGCAGGACGGTTCAAGCCCCTCTACAAGTGGCTTTTTTCCAAAGCAGATTGTGTGGTGGTTCTTTCAGAGATGTGGTACAAAGAGGTTGAAAAAAATTTGAATATAACAGATAATATCAAGGTAATTTATAACCCATGCACCGTAGAACCATTAAAAAATACGTATATCAAACAAAATGTTATTCTATTTGCAGGCTCTGTCAATTGTCGAAAAGGATATTCAGATTTAATAAAAGCATTCGGTAGAATTGCTCACTCTCACCCTCAATGGGAACTCCACATCGCAGGCAATGGAGAGATAGAGCAAGGAAAAGCTTTAGCAAAAAAATTGAATATTGAAGAGCAAGTGAAATTTCTTGGATGGGTGGATGGAGAAGACAAAGATAGAGAGTTCTATCAATCTTCCATCTTCTGTTTGCCAAGTTATGCAGAAGGCTTCCCTATGGCAGTACTTGATGCGTGGGCATACGAGCTTCCTGTCATCACGACTCCGGTAGGGGCATTCCGGATATAGCTATCGATGGTGAAAATGCCCTGCTTTTCTCACCAGGGGACACGACTAAGCTGTCAGAACATTTGAAGCGGCTTATCGACAATCCTGCACAACGAAAGCATATTGCACAAAACTCCAAATACTTAGCAAATACGAAGTTTAATATTGAATCTATCAATCAGCAAATAGGGGAGTTATACAAACATTTTGCAAAATTGTAAGCAAACATTTTTTAATGAAAACTTTCGTCATAGCTGCAAAAGAAAAAGTAAACAGATCATTATGCTCAGACTAAAAGATTTGACTCCCGTGAAGAACAGAGAGGCTCTGACACATATCCCTGAAGGAAAGGTATTGATAAACACCATCAACGCACACTCGTTCAACACGGCACAGAACGATGATTTGAATGAAGAGATATTGAGTTGACAGCCACACACTTATTCCAGCATCCACTCCCAAGCAGGTAGAACATGAATGACACTTCCATCTTCAAGGTGAATGGTTTCTTTCTCGTCCATTGTGATTATGTAACCTGCTGTAAGGCGGAATGCTTGCATGGCTTCGCAAAGTCCATTGATTTCACGATTACGAGTTTCCGGATTAGACATAGATACTGTCACCTGGTAAGCTTGTACAATGTGTATTCCTTTGCGTACAATAAAATCACATTCTTTTTTATCCGAATAATAGAACAAATCATATTCTCGTCGTTTCAGTTCTATAAATACAAGATTTTCAAGATTCACCCCCATATTCTCCGTTACGTTAAATCCTATACGCTGAATAACAGCATTGTCAATGAAATATATTTTCTTGGGACTAAGCATTTGCGTTTTTAGAGAAGGGGAATATTTCATCAACTGAAATGTGAGGTATGTCTGACAGATATATTCTATGTAATTCTTAATAGTCTCAGGGTGACGTATGCCTATAATTTTGCCCAATGACGAATAGGTTGTTCGTTTTGTTGCATTACTGGCAAGATAGAATACAAGTTCAAGAATTTCCTTTTCGTTTGTCAACCCATTACGTGTAATAATGTCACGATACACAATACTCTCATAGAGTGAAGACAAATAGCGTGAAGATTCTGTTGTAAGATATTTAGGAAAGCCTCCTTTAAGGATATAATCTTTGAAATGTCCAAATAAATTCAGGCGTCCCGTTGTAGTGTACTTATCTTTAGGTTGTATGTCCACATTTTGTAGCGATAAATATTCCTTGAAAGAGAAAGGATATATTTCAACTCGGATATAGCGACCGGTAAGGTGGGTTCCGAGTTCCCGACTAAGCATTTTTGCATTAGATCCGGTAATAAAGACTTTACATCCGCTATTATACAATCTGCGTACAAAAGTCTCCCAACCACTAACATTTTGAATTTCGTCAAAATAATAGGTGTGTTGTTCACCAAAAAGTTCAATAAAGCATTCCTGTAGCTTCTGGAAGTCTTCAAGTTTGAAATTGACAAGTCGCTCATCATCAAAGTTTAAGAAGAAATCTCTTTCTGACATTTTGCTACGAATCTGTTGCAAAAGCACAGATTTTCCGCAACGACGTATTCCCGATATTATAAGTACCTCATCCGTTGTCAGCCACTCGTTTTCAATGGTACGCGGTATGGTTTGTGCCACAACAGCAAGATTGGCTTCCTGCTGTTCAAATATAATTTTCTTAAGTAAATCTTTCATATCACATACGACTTTTACTACCTGCAAAGATAGCAAAACCTTCATTACGAATGAAGGTTTTTCACAAAATCATTCATTCACAATGAACAATTTTCCAAAAATCATTCATTATGGATGAACGATTTCTGCATCAAACCACAGAAACAACACCCGACACATTTGCAAAAAAGCAAACTCTCATATAGCTGATATATAAACAAATCATTATGCTTAGACTAAAAGATTTGACTCTCGTGAAGAACAGAGAGGCTCTGACACATATCCCAGAAGGAAAGGTACTGATAAACACCATCAACGCACACTCGTTCAACACGGCACAGAACGATGAGTTGTTCGCAGAGGCATTGAAGAACGGAGACTACCTCATTCCGGACGGGGCAAGCATCGTCAAAGCCTGCCGGTGGCTCAAATGCCAGTCGCAACCCACAGAACGGATTGCAGGCTGGGACTTGTTTGAATTTGAGATGGGACGACTCAACGAGAAAGGAGGACGGTGCATGTTCATGGGCAGTTCGCCCAAAGTGTTCAAACTAATCGTGGAACGAGCTAAGACCGTCTATCCTCACATCGAAGTGGTCACGTACTCACCGCCCTACAAACCGGAGTTCACAGACGAGGACAACCAAGCAATCATCAATGCCATCAACAATGCCGACCCCGACCTGCTGTGGATTGGTATGACCGCCCCGAAACAAGAAAAATGGACATACTCTCACTGGAACGAGCTGAACATCCATTGCCATGTCGGCACCATCGGAGCTGTATTCGACTTCTTTGCCGGAACCTATCAGCGCGCTCCGCACTGGTGGCAGGAGCATTCACTGGAATGGCTGTACCGACTGATAAAGGAGCCGAAAAGAATGTGGCGCAGATATGTCATCGGCAATCCGCTGTTCCTGATGAATATCAGACGCGAAAAGGCTAACGCTTAACGAAGCCCCATCTTTTCCAGAAGGATATAAATCCAGAATCTTATCGTGTCGAAAATTCTTTTCATAAAACAAAAGTACTTCTTTTACCCGAGTTTATAAAAATTCAGGGAGAATCTTTTCTTTTTTTCGCACCTCCTTGGCAAATAAAAGCTCTGCTTTCCTCAGAGTCTATATCACAATGAAAATCAAGGCTGATACACTCCGAGACTACCAGTCGGACATGGTGTCACGCATTCTGTCGGCATGGGAACTGCACAGAAGCGTGATGGTTCAGATGCCTACGGGTACGGGGAAAACACATGTCTTGGCTGCCGTTGTCAGGCTTTTCCTGCAACAAAGGAAACACGGCTGTGTGTGGATTATCGCACACAGGAGAGAGCTTGTTGCCCAGATTGAGGAGACTGTCGAGAGATTTGGCATCGGAGAAGAAACAGGGAGAGTCAGAGCCATGTCCATACAATGGCTGACACGGCATTGGAGCGACACCGGAGAACATCCGGAACTGATTGTCATCGACGAAGCCCATCATGCAAAGGCTGAAAGCTACCGGGAACTGTGGAGGCGGTATCCGGAAACGCACAAGCTGGGAATGACAGCCACTCCGTGCCGCCTGAACCGCAGCGGATTCGCCGAATTGTTCGACATTCTCATCTCCTCTTGGAGCATTGCCGAGTTCATCACAAAAGGACACCTATCCCTGTTCGACTACATATCCATCCCCTCCGGAAGCACGGAGCAACGGCTAATCAATTCTCTGCAAAAGCGCGGAGCCGACGGAGATTTCCAAGTGAAGGAAATGAACGAGGTGCTGAACCGCAGACCGAGCATAGAAAGACTCTACAAGAGCATCGAGCACTATGCCTACGGCAAGAAAGGAATCGTATATGCCATCAGCATCGACCACGCACGGGGAATTGCGGAATACTACTGCAAGAAGGGCTTGAAGGCGGTTGCCATAGACAGCCGGACACCGGCAGAGGAACGCAAGTCGAAGGTGACACTGTTCAAGAAGGGCGACATAAAGGTGCTGGTCAATGTAGATGTGTTCAGCGAGGGATTCGACTGCCCCGATGTAGAGTTCGTGCAGATGGCGCGCCCCACCCTCTCACTCGCGAAATATCTGCAACAAGTAGGGCGAGGACTGCGAAAGACCGAAGGCAAGACGGCATGTACATTGATTGACAATGTCGGACTCTACCGCACCTTCGGACTCCCCACTTCGGAATGGGACTGGGATGCCATGTTCCACGGAAGAACAAGCGGAAAGAGACCGCTGCCGACACAGCAAGAAAGGTCTGCCGCATCGGATGAAGCACGCATGGATGAAGATTTGCCGGACACAGGACGGATGGACATCATCGTGTCGCATGAACACCTGCCGGAACTTCTCGAAACGCAACAAAAGGAAGTTTCAGAGAAAAAGAGACAGGAGTCGGCAGAGCTGAGAGCATGGCAGGACAGACAGAGCGGACTGTGGGGACTGCGGAACGGACAGGGAATCATCACGGAAGCCTGTTTCCTGAAGATATTCGACATCAGATACAATCTGGCAGCAGCCAGATTCAAGGACGGCGGATACGGACTGGCAGGAAACGACGGCAAAGAGCTGTGGAAGACCATCTGCTTGCAGTCACATCAGCGGATGACAAAGTGTATTATGTGGATACATATAGCCTCCGTACATACGAGAGAAAGCCGGAAATCAAACACTACGGCGACATAGAGCTGCTGAAGGTGGGACAAATATATTACAGCCGTACAAAGACAGTATATGCCCACCGTGCCAGCCTGAACAACGAATACATACATAAGGAGAATTTCTATCTGGCAATCTTCGACAACCAAACACTGTCCTCGTCCCTCCACGATGATGCGACGCAACACAGCTACAGCTGTTATGCCTGTCTTCTGGAAAACGACCATGAGAGTTTCTATTGGATATGCAGATGACTGCCGGACGAAAGCCTCATTGTCATGGACGATGCCCGGCGATATTACCATGCCAAGCAAGGAGAAAGAAAAAGGTATATAGGTTGCGCCCAGTCGGAAAAGGAAGATGCAGATTGCAGAAAAGAGATAAACCGGCTCATAGAAGAAGCGAAAGAGCGTCAACGCGCCAAACAAGCGGAAAAGGAAACAAGACGCAAGGAAATATTGGGCGGATTCAAATATGCCGTACCATTCAAAGCCGGCATGAAATGGGGACTGAAAATAGGAGAACGCATCACAGTTCCCCCTATCTACAGAAACGTCAGGCCGCCTGTCGGAAGATTTTGTGCCGTGGAAAGAAACTACTGCCAATGGGGCATCATTGCGGTAGATGGAAAAATCATGGTCGAGCCCAGATACAAGGAAGTGACAATCAGAGAGAACGGAACAGCCGTACTGACCTTCGTCACAGGCAAGAAAACATCTGTCAAACTGCAATAAGACCGCCTTACATACCACATGGCAATAGCCATATCATAGTCTCTATCCGAGGTTATGATATGGCTATTGTTGTATGGAGGGGATTCGATGAGTTCCTATTGTATCATGGAGTGTCCTATAACCGGAACAACTCATTGTGAAACAAACAAGTAAGCGTTTGTTTTTTCCATGGAATGCAGTTCCATGTGTTATGGATTAGATTATGTCCATGCCGAACAAACAACAAGAACCGCCGAGGATGGCATTGCGGCTATTCCCGGCGGCTGAGTTATATCAAGGAGCTACGAATCTTTCGATTAGTCGTCGGCTTCCTGTTCGGGATTTTCGGCGGCGGTGTTGCTCACTCCCATACCGCGGTCTTTCATGTTGATGACCGGACGGATGAAGTAGAGCACTTCCACGGTAGGCTCGATGAGCTTCAGAATCTCTTTCGGGTCCTTGTAGGCCATCGGACTTTCGTCAAGAGTGGAACGGCCTACGGAAGTGGTGTAGATTCCCTTCATCGACTCCTTGTACTCATCCATGTCAATGAGTTCCTTGGCCTCGCTGCGTTTCAGCAGACGACCTGCACCGTGAGGCGCCGAGCAGTTCCAGTCAGGATTACCCTTGCCACGAGCGATAATCAGTCCGTCGCGCATGTTGAATGGTATCACCAGCTTCTGACCCTCGGCCGCACGCACAGCCCCCTTGCGAATCATGCGCATATCGAAGTCGATATAGTTATGAGTAGTGATTATCTGTTCGACAATCTTGCCACTCACGGCACTGATACGGCGGATTGCATCAAGTATAAGACGCTGTATCATGATATGGTTGTACTCGGCATAGGCTTGGGCGATGACCATATCGGTGATATATCCTCGCATCTGCTCTCCTTCGAGATAGCCGGTGGTGGTGACGAGCGAAGGATTGTGCGACACCATGTGCCAGTATTTCCACACCTTCTGACCGAAATTACGGCTGCCGCAGTGAGCAGTGATAGCATAGTTTCCTTCAGGAGTCTCACCAATCTCGATAAAATGGTTGCCTGAGCCCACCGTGCCGATAGCACGGTAAAAAGTGGCCTCGTTCATGTCCATGCGCTTGAGCATCCTTGTCAGACCGTTCTCTGAGAAGTCAAACTGCGCCACATATTCCGGCCATGCGCGCTGCGCCTCAATATGGCGGCGACGCAGGTGAGCAAGGAATTCCTTGACGGGAAATATGGTCGATCCGTGTATAGTCAGACCGAACTTCACGCTCTCGCGAATGGTTGCTTCAATTTCAGCGAAATTGTCTGGATTGACAGGTATGTCAGTGAGCGAGGTCGATACCGTACAGCCTATGTCACCGCCGACATGGTCCGGGTTGACATGATCGGTGAATGGTGATGTGAATCCCACCACAATGTCCTTGCCGGCATGAACGTCGGGCATAATGCGGATTTTGGCATCCTTGAACATTGGATGATTGACGAATGAATAGACCATCGACAGAGCCTCCGATTCGATATTGTCTGTGAATATGATACAGTCTTTGCTGTATCTTCCTTTAAGTTCCATTGTTTTTTCTGTTTATATGGCCGGCATCAGTGCCGGCACCTGTTGTCGGTTCGGATTCGGACATGTTACAAAATCTCTCTCTATATATGTCGGTCATCAGTACAGAAGACCGACGGATGGCTCCCGACAAAAGCGGGGCACCGCTATAAATCAGATGAAGATTGCCGGAGGTATGTCCGAGTCCGATACCTGCTATTGCTATAGTCCGGTAATCACTGCATTCTGATTGTTAAAATTGACTATGACACTTTCGTGAGTGTCGAGAATGAGCATTACATAATCGTTCATTGTTTAATTGTTTAATTGTTTAATTTTAATCCGTTTGCAAAATTAGCGAAAAATGTCGAAAAAGACATATTCTTCTCTTCAAATTCATTCTTTATGATATAACAGAGCCGAAAGTAACCCCAAATCTATCACTTTTCCACGCATAATATTGAAAAAGTTTACCAAAAAAAATCTTCGAATATATCCACTTAAATAAGAGAACTTCAAGGCCCCATAAAAAATTTTTTGAATACGTTTTTTTGAGCGGTGTTCAATTTTGACAAAATGGCATGATTCGCCAGCCGATTTAGTCCAAAATCACTAAAAATACATCAAAATGCTATCTTTTTGATTTTGCCAAATGTTAAAATTCCAAGCCCTCTGGCACGCGTCAA
>JAJPZU010000233.1 GCA_021204165.1 Prevotellaceae bacterium | reverse complement strand
CGTCGGCAGCGTCTGATGTTTATAAGAGACAGGATATTTCATCTTCAGTCTTATGAGAACAAGCATTTTGCTTTGCTTTTTCTAATATCAATTCTGTTATTTCTTGCACAGACTGATTAAGAGCTGATTTTGCAGCATCTGTAAGTTTATTCTGTATATTATCCATTATTATCTTGATTAAAAGTCAAATATATAGTTGTCCCAATAGCAATAAATGTCATTATGATGAACCATATTACATGGCTAATATCTTTAAACTTATCTGTATCAAGTAAGCTGCCCATAATTAGAGATGATACAAATGATGCTATTTGGATTGCTTTCGTCCACCATGTTTTTTTCTTTACTACCATCATTCGTGGCTGATTGGCAGCTTCTTTTACATTTGATTGTGTAACTTCTGAATTGGTATCGTAAATACGCCGACTGGCTTCTATACGACTAGCTTCGTCCACAATATCTCCAGCAATGCGCTGAGATTGATGTATAAGTTCATTTTTAGCTCCTGAGCTAAAGTTGACAATTTTATCGTCTGATATGTCAAATTCTATTTTCATTCATGAATTATCTTATAAATACGTTTTTGATTTTTATATGGCGATGCAAAATTACGAAAAAAGTCCTAAGGATAAAATGCTTAGGACTTTTTGATGCTATTCTTCCTCGCTGTTGTCATTATTGAACGAGAACGTAAGTTGCTGCATCTGCCCGAAGCTGTCGATAACATAAATGTCTATCGTCTGCTGGTCTGTCGATGCCGATGTGTAGTAGAGCCTGAACGTTTCTTTCTCCAGCGGGTAAAGGTCATTGGGCAGGAACACCGTGCCGTTATCCATTTCCAGCTTCCCTTTGCCGTCCGGCTGGAAGTACCTAATTTGATAGGTAGTCGGCTGGTAATAGCCGCCACGCACCAGTTGGCAGCGTATTTCGGCGGTTTCCCCGACTTTCAGCCTTTTGGGTACTGGCAGCGTTTCGATGCTGAACGGGTACGCCTGCTGAATATCCAAGTTGTCATTACAGGCGGTGACAAGCACAAGGGCGGCCACGATGTAGCAGCCCATGATGATTTTATACATTACATTCTTCATATACATTGTTATATAGCGGTCTGTTGATAATGAATTTAAGTCCCAAAGATACCTGCGTGTGGAACTTGCCGATGTCCGAGCCGAACAATGCCCGTTCCCTTGCGTTCAGTAGCAGAGCCACCCGGTCGGTCAGGTAGGCTTCCAGTTCCAGCGTCAGCGTACCGCCGTAGATGAAGCAGTCCTTATCCAGCAATGTAGAGCCGTCCGGCAAGAGCTTTTCGCTTCGGTTGCTTGTTTCGTACCCGGCGAGAGCCGACAATCCCAATGAAAGGAAAAAAGTCTTTCGCCTGTCCGATAGGAATTTCAGGTAATAGCCGCCCTCTGCGGTGAACTGTTCTACGGGTATCTGCATATCCTTGTAGTCATACTTCTTGTGCAGGTATTCGCCGCCAATCACCCAGCGGTTTGCGTTCTTGGTGTAAACGCTGTACGCCGTCCCGATATGGTAGGCGAAATCCGTGTTGTTGTTCCAATGCACCCCGTCCGCCATGCCTGCCGTGACCTGCAAGCCTTTCATGCCTGGCAGGTATCTTTGTGCGTGTGCCTGAAACGAGGTCAGGCACAGCGCAAAGAGCATCATTATAAAGATGTGTTTCTTCATTCCCTATTTGATTTTAAGTTCATTAATCACTTCTGCGTTCACAATGTCGGCGTTCTCCACCCGGATAACCTGATGCCGCCCGCCGTTTTTCTCGTAGAGTTCCACCAACAGCAGTTTGTCGTCAGGAATGGTGAACTTCGGCAGGGCGTACACCGTGCGCACGGTCGTTTTCCCGGCAATCTCTATTACCTCGTTGTAGCTGCGTACCGCATCCAGCATCGTTTCCTGAATAGCCGTGCGCTTCGGTACTTTCTTATCGACTATCTTAAACTTGATGAAGTCGGTATCGAAAGGCACGTTGGAACTGTTCTTTGTCTGCGTGTGTACATAAAGCATCCCGTTATAGGTATAAATGCCCTTGATTAAGAACTGTATGCCGAAACGTTTGCTACCCAAGTGACGCACTTTCCGGTCATTATTCTTGTAGATGCTCTGCATTATCAGCTTCACCAGCGGCGGGCTTTCATTACCCAGTTCCCGGAAATAGATGTTCATGCGGGTATGCGAGAAATCGGACGTATCTTCATTCTCCAAGAAGTCTTTCATTTCGATATTGAGCATTTCCGGTTCACGGGCGTACTTGGCGTTGAACGAGAAGAAACTGCCGTCCTCGCAGATAACGGAGAAGTTCGTTTCGCCCGGAAAACCCTCTGTCGTGGCTTTCACCCGGATAACGTTCTCCGCACCGTCCGCTTTGCCCGCTATGATGTGGTTGCTCCCCAAATCTACATAGCGGACAGCGGAGGGGAAAATGATATGCACCGTCTTGGCAAAGGTCACTTCCACACCGTAGGGCGTTACCATTTGTCGGTACGGGAGTTTCCGGGTAATTCCCCGGTACAAGTCGTTGCCAGCCGCATACTTCACGGTGTCAGTGGTTTGTGCGTTTGCGGCACACACGCCCAGCAAGAGGGCGAACATTACAAAAATCTGTTTCATCGTTAATTGAAATTTTAGTTCGTTGATAAAAATGGTTATTGTTGTTTGGCGTAAAGCATCACCTTGTACCCGGCTTTCAGCTTCACTTTTACGGTTCGGAACTTCTTGGCGAGGTAGCCGGACGTTCCTTGCAGCAATCCCCTTGTCACGTCCATAGCCACCTGCTGCCCGGCACTTTGGGCAAAGGAAATGCTTGTATCCAGCCCGCTGCCGATATTCGCCATAGCTTCGTTGAACGCTTCCTGCTCCATAGAGGACGGTACAGATAATCCCTTTTGCCCGTCCGTATCGAACACGGTGAGTTCCACCGGGATGATATTGCCAGCGTACTCAATCGAGGACACCAGTATGTCGAGCCTTTCACCCTGCAACTTTGCCGTCCCCGCCACAAGGGTATTCTTTGGCACGACTATGTTTCCTGCCTGCATGGGGTCAAGCAGCCGTAGTTTCACCGCCTGCCCGTCCACCAGCGTTTGGTCTTGGTGGATGCAGGCGGCTACCGTGTTCTTTCCCATAGCGTACCCCGTGCCTACCGCCGTATTGAAGCCGTAGTTTCGTGGCTGGCTGTAAGCCCGGATGAAGTCGGCATCGCTCATGGGCTGCTGCAATCTCGAAACGGTCGTTTCCCTGACAGCCTGCACCGCCACCGCATCCGGCTTGCGGTCAATGCCGCCCGTTACCGGGACTTGTGCGACTTGTCCCTGCCCGCCGTTCATGTACTTTGCCGCCAGCTCGTAGGACTTTTCCAAGAGTGCCATTTGGTCGTCAGCCGTAGGCGTGGTGTTCTGCTGCTGTTGCAGTCGGTCGGTCAGTTCCGCCGCCTGCCGCTTCAAGTCCTCTTTTTCCTCGTCCACCGCCGGAGTTTCATAGAACGTGCTTAACTGGCGGTTGATGTCCCGGTAAGCGTATGCCGAAGAAGCACCGCCGCCCTTTTGGGGCTTCGGATCTTCTTCTTCCGGCATCAGGTCGATTTCCGCTTGCGGTTCTTCCGCTTCATCGTTCCCGGTGAAACCGAAGTCCTGCAAGGATTGTATCTTGTCCTGCTGTTTGCGGTTCAGCATCGCCTGTTCGTAAGCCTTTTGCTTGTCGGCTATAATCCCGTCCTCTGCGGGCAGGGGTATGTCGGCGTTGAAGCCGCCCACGCTCTCCACGTTCACGTCCTCTTTGCCGGAGGGGGCGAATATCAGGTACATGCACCCGGCAAAGGCAAGGAACATCAGCGGGAAGACTATCATTTTCCTGCGTTGCTGCACCTGCTGCGGGGTAAGTTCCCGTTTGGGTTTATCTTCCTTTTTCGGCTTCCCGTCCGCCTGCGGTACGGTCGTGCCGTTCTCATTCTTCTGTACTTCTTCCATATTGCGTTCTGTTTAACGGGTTGATACTTTTGATTGTGTCGTTGCCATGCAACGGCAGTTGCCTGATGTGTTCTATTTGCAAGCGTTGTCCGTCCCGTTTCCCGATGTTGTAGATTGATGAAACGGTGATGTAGATAGACAAGCCGCCAAAAAAGAAGAACATCACGAGGATAACCGCCAGCCTTTTGCCCGGTGTAATCCGTCCGCACATTCGGCGCAGGTGGTCGTCCGCCCAGTCCTGCACCTTTTCGATATAGTTTCGTTTTCTCTCCATAAGGCTACCTCTTAATAGTTTGCAAATCCTTGTTCTCAGTAATGGTAAACGCTTCGATAATGAAGCCGTGCAGGTTGTTGTCGCTCCGTGTAGCGTTGAGCAACCGGCACGAGGTCACAAGGCTTCGCACCGTCAGGCTGCTTTCCCGGACAATCAACTGGCGGGCATACGTGTTCACCTTGTAGGGGTACTGGTCGAAGTCGCATTTCACGCTGTCAATCTCTACCGTCTGCGTGACGTTTCCGGAAATCACCCGGTTGTAGTAACCCTTTTCCGCCAAGTCCTTGTAATAGTTGAAAGCGGTCTTGTCGGCGAGGAACAGCGAGTGTTTGATGTTGCTTTCGATAGCCCCCTTTTCGGGTGATAAGGTGAAGAAAAGTTCGTGGAAACGCCGCACGTGCGACTTGGCTTCCACGGGTCTGTTCTGTGATAAATCCTGCGAGAGTGCCAGCATCAGGCTTTTGCCGTTGTCGAGGACGTAAATCTTCTGCCGCTGCTTTTCGGCGAAGCTGTACGAGTTCCACACGGCAAAGCCCGTCACCAGTGCGCACAGGCAGATGAATACTAGTGCAAAGAGCCGGATTTGCCGGAAACTCGTTTCGATGTTCGTTAATGATTTAAATTCCATATACTAAATTTTGATGTTGGTTATTTGAGTAGTTTCCCGGTTACTTTCCCGCTTGCCGCACCGACCGCAGCCCCAGCGATTGACCCCGCCCGTGCCACGTTGCGGTTATAGGCAGACGTGCCGCCAGCCGACACAATCCAGCTTGCCACCGTAGGAATGGTGAAGTAGCCCACGATGCCGATAATCATAAAGATTACATACACGGTACTGCTCCCGTCAGGAATGAAATTCGGGTCTGAAAGTTCCTGAATGTCCTTTTGGAGCATCAGCGTTTGTATGCGTGCCAGCACGCTGCTGAACAGGTCGGACACGGGCAACCACAGGTAAATGGAGATATAGCGTGAAATCCACTGGGTCAGCGTGCTTTGGAAACCATCATAGACGGAAATCGCAAACGCCAGCAGACCCAGTATCGAAAGCACAATCAGGAAGAACGTACGCAGCGTGTCTATAATCAGCCCCGCCGCCTGAAAGAACATTTCCAACAGTTCCCTGAACCAGTCCCGGACAGACTTCTTGATATTGTAAGCCGCCCTATCCATATACATCCCCGTCATAGTCACCATGTCGGAGGGTGACCAGCCCAGTTCTTCCAGTTGTCTGTCAAATTCCTCGTCCGATGCGAGGTAAGCCGTTTCGGGGCTTCGCATCAGGGCTTCATATTCCAGTCGGTCTTTTTGCGCCCGGTACTCGTTCATGTCGAATGTCTGCGTTTCCATAAGCTGGTTGCACCCTTTCACCACTGGCGACAGCACCGTGTTGATAGTCCCCAGCACAAACGTGGGAAAGAACATGATGCACAGCCCCAGTGCAAAGGGGCGCAGGAGCGGGTACACGTCTATGGGTTCGGCACGTGCGAGCGACTGCCACACTTTTGCCGCCACGTAGAACAAAGCCCCCAATCCGGCAATACCTTTCGCTACCCCCGTCATGTTGCTGCACAAGGGCATCATTTCATCGTACAAAACTCGCAACACTTGGTGCAGGTTGTCAAAATCCACTGCTGCTAATAACATAGGCATACCGATTTATATGTTACCAGTAGCATTCATCCGCCGAACCGTAGAGAGCCAGCACCCGGTCGGTGTCGTTCTTCTTCTTTGCCCGCAGGTAGGACACGGATATGTTCTTTCGGGTGTAGTAGTTCACAAGGTTGCGGTAGTTGAGCAGGCTTCGATAAGCGTTGTCGATGATTGCCAGCCGTTCGGCATCCGTCAGCGACATACCCGTGATGTTCACTACATTTTTCAAGTCTTGCAACACGTCCGAGCTTTCCGACATCAGTTTGGCATAGCCGAACGAGATTGCCGACAGTTCGTCAGGCGTGAAATTCGGGTCTGCCAGCATACTTTGGAAGTTGTGCACGTAGATTTCGGAGATTTCCGCCACCAGTTCAATGGACTTCTTCACCTTGACACCGCCCTTTACCACGTCATGCACCGCTTTGAGCGCATCGTAATATTTTTTACCCTGCTGGAAAATCTTCTGCGCTTCCATGAAGCCGTCCAGCGTGTTCTTGGCTGTGGTGGAAGTCTGCACTATCTGCTTGGTGGTGTTGATGATACCATGTGCCAAGTTGCCGGGGTCTGACACCACCCACTGTGCGGATGCCTTGCCGATGAAGCAAAGGCATACCGCCAAAAGGAGAATTGTTTTCTTCATATTCCTAATTTTTAAGTTGTTGATGATTGGGGATTGCGTTTGCTTTCCGCAAGCCGCTTGATAGCCAGTTCAAGGTTGCCGCCCAGTTTTTCGGCGAGGGCGAACAGTTCCATTTTCTCGCTTTCCTCTGTCGTGAACGTGTAATATTCTTCCAACGAAACTTCTGTGGCGTACACCGCCGACTGCGTGCCGCCCAGCGAGAAGAAAACTTCCTTGTACTTCCGTCCGGGGTGGTTCGCCATGTTGATAGACAATATCTGCAAACGCTCCTTGTCGGTCAGTCCGAGCAGGTTTTGTATGCTGTCAAACTTGTTGAAATATTTTCGCCGGTCTAACAGGATTTTGCAGTCTGAGTTATTGATGATACTCTCTTTCACTATGGGCGAGGAAATAATATCTTCCACTTCCTGCGTTACCACAATCGCTTCCCCGAAATACTTCCTGACGGTTTTATATAGATATTTTATGTAGTCTGCCATGTTCGCCGATGCAATCGCTTTTCACGCTTCCTCGATTAGTATTAACTTCCTTATACCCTTTAACTTGCGCATCTTATTGATGAACGCTTCCATGATGATGATAGTCGTTATCGGGAATAAAATCTTGTGGTCTTTGATGTAATCCAATTCAAAGACTATGAAGCGTTTATGCAGCAAATCCAGCTCCTTGTCGGAGTTCAGCAAATAGTCATACTCGCCACCCTTGTAATAAGGTTCAAGCACGTTCAGGAAGTTATCGATGTCAAAATCCTTTTCCCTGACGTTCTTCTGTTCAAGCTGTCGGCGGTAATCATCCCGGACAAACTCATAGAACGTGTTGAAGCAGGGCGTTACCGACCTGTCGCCCGTGATACGTTCGATATAGGCACTTACCGCATTGGACAACGCCACTTCTTCCGAGCGCTTGGGGGCTTCATCGTCCCGCTTCCACAGGGTGAGTATAAGTGTTTTTATACTCTCTTTCTTTTCGATGTCAAATACCCCGTCCTCGACATAGAACGGGTTGAACGCTATTGGGTTCTCGTTGGTGTAGGTGAAATAAATCCCGTCCTCGCCGTGCGTGCGGTTGTGGATAAGCTGGGACAGTCCCAAGTAACTGTTACCCGTATCGACCAGCAGCACGTGCGCACCCTGCTCGTAATACTGGCGCACCATGTGGTTGGTGAAGAAAGACTTCCCGCTACCGCTCGGCCCAAGTATAAACTTGTTGCGGTTGGTGGTGATGCCTTTCTTCATGGGTAAATCCGATATGTCGATGTGCAGCGGGCGACCGCTCACCCTGTCCACCATCTTGATGCCGAACGGCGAAAGCGAGCTCTTGTAATTCGTTTCTTCCACGAACAGGCAGAGAGCCTGTCCTAAGAACGTGTAGAAACTTTCCTCTGCGGGGAAGTCCGCCTCGTTGCCGGGTATGCCCGCCCAAAAGAGCGTGGGCGTGTCGGTGGTGTTGTGGTGTGGCTTGCACTCCATTAGCGCAAGCTGGCTTCCCACATCGTTGCGTATGCGTTTGAGTTCGTCCCTGTCGTCACTCCATGCCATGACGTTGCAGTGGCAACGCACCGAGATAAGCCCCTTGCTGTGGGCTTCGTTCAGGTACTCGTCTATCCACTTCTTGTTCACTTGGTTGGCACGGGAGTAGCGGGAGAGCGATTGCATATTCCGGGCGGTCTGCTCGAAGTTCTTCAGGTTTTCGGCATGGTCGTCTATGAAGATGAACTGGTTATAGACGTGGTTACACGATAACAGCACGCCCACCGGGGCGGCAAAACTTAACCTGCAATCGCTTCTGTCGGTGGAAAGTTTCTCAAATCGGCAGTCCGTCCCGACCTTTCCGGGCAAATCTTCCACGTCCGAGAGCGTATGCAGGCACAGTATATCGTCCCCGACACGCATTTCTTCCGGGTACAGCCCGATGTCTTTCAGGCAAGTAGTGTCGGTTTGCGAGAGCGAGAAGTATTTCTCGATGATGCCCGCCTTTCCGTCCTGTCCGGTGATTTCCGATGCCGCCAGCCGGGTAAGCGTGACAAAACCGCTGTCGTTCATAATCCTTTCAAACTGCCCGACCGCTTCGATGAACTTTGCCGCCGCTTCCTTGTCGGCTATCTCCTGCGGGACAATCCTGCCCCGGCAGAGGGTGGAGAAGTCGCTCTGTCGGCGGCTTCTCTCCCTTGTCGTCTTTGTCAGGAACAGGTAGCAGTAATGGTTCAGGAACGGGCGTTCATTGAAATGCCGTTCAAAGGAGCGGCTTAAAAAGCTAAGTTCGTCCCTTTCGGTGTCGGGCTGGTAGTTCTCCTTGATGAAGAAGTCCTGCTTGTGTACTATGGAGTAGTCGGGTAGTACCTTGATTGCCTTGTACCATGCCGAATGTATGGCTTCATACTCGGCACTGGTGACGGTGAACAGTTCGGGCAGTTCCGCCCTGAAAGCCACCGTTATGTCCGCATCCTTTGAAATGATGCAGCCGTTCTCCACCGCCAAAAGTGGAAATTTCCTTTCCAGCGTGGTAGCCTTTAATGTATTCCTCATGTTCTTTCTTCCTTTCTTCTTTTGTAATTGAACAGCCGGGGTATCGCTTTTCGGCTGATAATGAAGCGTGGGTGTCTTTTGCGGGCGGCTGCTTTCATCAGCCCGTGCGTGCCGTACCGTGCGTTGAGCCGGAACGTCTGCCACACGAGCAGCAGCGAAGCCGACACGATGAAACCGATACATAGCCACAGGTTCACGCCTGTCATGAACAGGACGATGAACACCACGAAGACGGCAAGCAAGCCGCCGCAAAAGATAAAGAGGTACTGGCTTTTCAGCCCCTTGAACTCCACCGGCTTCCCGATACCCCTGTTTACCGGATATTCAGACATAGCCACCGTTTTATAGGAAGAACGAACGCAGGATAGTGGCGGCGACAATTAAAAAGATACATACCCCGAACCAACTGGCGGCAGTCTTTGAGGTGTCGGGGTCACCGCTTGAAAATTTGTTATATACTTTTACCCCGCCAATCAAGCCGCAGGCCGCCCCGATTGCGTACACTAATTTTGTTCCGGGGTCGAAATACCCGGTGATTAGGTTCGTGGCTTCGGTGATACCCGCCTGCCCGTTGCCCTGTGCGTAGGCACTTACCGCAGCGGCAAGGATAGCCGCCGACAAAAAGATTTTCTTTCTCATTGTGATTTGTTTTTAATGCCGGGCGGCGGGTGGGAAGTCCGCCTTTCCCGGCTGGTGAATAATTTGAAATTTTAGTGGTCGGGGATAGTCCCGTTTGCTTGGTTTTCAGGTTGCCAATCAACCGTAGTCACGTTGCTTCATATTGTTATATCTTATTATATTATAGGAAGTCGTTCATGTCGAACGCATCGTGTTCCTTGCTTGTATTGCCAGCTTCGGCAGTGACGGCAGCCGTAGCCAGTTCCGCTTCGTTGCGTCCCAGCAGTTCCGCTACCTTTGCCAGTCCGCCGTTGATGTTCTCCACCACCGCATCGTAGAGGTTCGTCCCCTCAATGCTTGCCAGTGTCCCGGCGGCTTGCCGCTGTTCCGCTTCGGTGGAGGTGTCGGCGTTTGCCGTGCGCACCGCTTCGCCCAGTTCATCGAAGCTCACGCCCGTAGCCCGCCCGGTATCATCGTCACCGTCCATGTACCCGGCTATTTCCTCGTCCTCGTAGTCGGGTTCGTCATTCTCGTAACCGGGCATTTCTTCCGCTTCGGGTGCTGTTTCCGAAATGTTTTCTTCCGGCAGTCCGTCAGCCTGCGGCGCAAAAATAGTATCATTTTCAGCCGCTTGCGGGAGGTGTCCCGATTTGTCCTGCGCTGTTCCGATTAGTCCACCCTTGTATCGGCTTTCACCTATCAGCGTGTAGCCTGAAACCCCGTTTCGTGGAAGCGGCGCATCATCCGTTTTGCCCGGTGATGTCCGGCTGTCCGTGTAGCGATACCACAGCCATAGGGCGATATAGTACACCAAAAGCCCGGTAAGTATGCAATAGATTACCATAGTCAGACAGGCTTTTGGAGGTGGCTTTCGTACAGTGTGTTTATCTCGTCTTGGTACTGCTCGAAGTGGTGCAGCAGAATGTTTTCCACGTAGCTGCTTACCGTCACCTTTCGCCCGCCTATCACCGTCACGATACGCATCGGCTTCTCGTGCGTGGTGCGGCTTACATACAAGGTCTGTCGGTCTGCCAGTTCCACTTTCTGAAAATAGGTTTCCCGGTAGTCACCCGAACCGCCCTTGCGCTTGCGGGGTGTTGGTTTCTCCACCCGCATCGTTTCAGTCTGCCGTCCCTCGTGGGCGATTTCCGTTTCGCCGCCGGGCTGCGGTACATCATCCGGCTGGCTCTCCCGCTTGGCGGGTACGCCCTGCGAGATAAGTTCTTTCATGAAATCCTCGTCTATCTTCGGCATCCCGCCGCTTTGCTTTGCCATATCATTGTAATTTGATGTAGTACACTATTTCCGTTATCAGTTCTTCCAAGTTGCTTCCCCTTACCAGCGGGCGGCTGGCGGGAAAGAGCGTGGAGCGGAACACCGCCTTTTTATCCGCCACCAGTTCCTTTTTGTAGCGTTTGGTGTCGGGGATAAAGGTTTTCATCAGTGGCAGTTCCAGTTCCTTAATCGTCTTGTCGTAGGCGGTGTAAAGGTCTGTTTTCTCCCGACCGTCCACCATGTTCCAAAAGAGGTACAGCCCGGCAAGTCGGCAGGTTTCATTTTTTACCAACAACTTGTGGATAGCCACTGCAAACGACAGGCTGCTTTCCAGCACCACCTTGTCGGCTGAAATGGGGGTGAAGATATAATCCATGCCTGCAAGGGAGTTTATCACGCCCTCGCTGTTCACCGTGCCGGGCAGGTCGAAAAAGACAATATCCGGCACGTGTCCGGCGGCTATATGTTCGTCAGCCGTTGCAATCGCCTTTTCGGGCGAACTGCACAATACCGGGTAGGCTTTCTTCCCCAGCCGGGTGAACTGTTCATATGCCATGCGCTTGTAATCTTCATCAGCCCCGACCTGCTCGGCATCCCGCTTTCGCATCCCGGCAATGGAGTGTTGCGGGTAGTCGCAATCGACCACCGCCACATCGTAGCCTTTGAGGTAGTAGAGGTAACTCGCCGCCAGCACGGTAAAGGTGGTTTTGCCGACCCCGCCCTTTTGGGTGGAAAAGGCGACATAAAGGGGCATTTTCTCGTTTTCCATATTGCTTTCGTTCATTATTGGTTGATAGATTTATTTATTGCTTTCAATCAATCCAGCCATATAGCTTTCTTTGTTTCCATATTGCAATCTTGAAAGATTGTTTTATTTCAATCTTGTTTTCCAGCTTTCATTCTTTCTTGAAATATTGAAATCATGCAATTACGTTTTCTTGAAATCATGCTTTCAATCCTGCTTTCTTGCTTGAAATATGGCTTTCAATCTTGAAATCTTCTGCAAATAAAAGGAGAAAAAACGTTCGTTTTCAGATATGTCCCGATTTGTCCTGTGCTGTCCTGTTTTGTCCACCAACCTCCTATTTTACAGCATTATAAATCACCGTTACTTTGCAGCGGAGTAACGAACCGCCGAGGACGCAGGTGTAAAACCGGGCTGGTGAATGGCTGGGCTTACCGCTTCACGCTAACCCCAATCCGTCCGTGACGGATTTCGATTTTCGTCAGAAAATAGCAAGGTGTGTTTTGTAGCATACAAAACCGTTTTCCGTGCCTGAAAACACCTTGCCCCTTGCGGGGGTAAAAATTACTCCGAAGTCGTAATTTTTTTAATCCAAAGAAGCATGGAAACAAGAAAACCTAACAAGGGCGGTCGCCCCGCCCTCGCAGACCCGGCGAAGCACCGCCATGTCCTTTACCTGAACGACCGGGAGAACGCCCGCTTCCTCTCGCAATGGGAGCAGTCGGGCGTCACGAGCAAGTCCCGTTTCATCGCCGCCCGGCTGTTCGGCGAGCCGTTCCGGGTGGTGAAAGTGGAGAAAACAGCGGTCGAATATTGCGCCAAGCTGACCGAATTTTACGCCCAGTTCCGGGCGGTAGCGGTCAATTACAACCAAGTGGTAAAGGCATTGCACAGTAATTTTTCCGAGAAAAAGGCACTGGCTTTTCTCTGTAAACTGGAGAAAGCAACTACCGAACTGGCTGTGTTGAACCGTCAGGTTATCGACCTGACAAACGAGTGCAGGGAACTATGGTTGCCAAAATAAGCACGGGCGGCAATATGTTCGGCGCACTGGCATACAACCAAAACAAGGTGGACAGCGAGGAAGCAAAGGTGCTTTTCTCCAACCGGATGCTGTTAAGCGAGGACGGGAATTTCTCTATCGGTGAGTGTATGCGCAGCTTTGAGATGCAGATGCCCGTCCAGCTATCCACCAAGAAGCCGATACTTCATATTTCCATAAACCCGCACCCGGAAGACGTGCTGACAGACCAGCAGCTTTCCGACATTGCCAAAGAGTATATGCGGAAGTTGGGCTATGGCGACCAGCCTTATCTGGTGTACAAGCATACCGACATCGACCGCCACCATATCCACATCGTGGGTTTGCGGGTGGACGAGAACGGCAAGCCGCTGAATGACAGGTTCGAGCATCGGCGTAGCAAGCAAATCACCCGTGAACTGGAAAAGAAATACGGGCTGCGCCCGGCAGAGCGAAAGGAACGTGCCGAACGCCCGGAACTGAAAAAGGTGGACTATGCCGCCGGGGACGTGAAGCACCAAATCGGCAATACCGTGAAAGCGGCTTGCTACGGCTACCGCTTCCAGTCGTTCGGGGAGTACAAGGCTTTACTTGCCGCTTACAACGTGTGCGCCGAGGAAGTCAAAGGTGAAGTGAACGGCAAGCCCTATCAAGGCATTGTCTATTCTGCCACGAACGACAAGGGCGAAAAGACAGGAAACCCGGTAAAGGCTTTCCGCATTGGCAAGTCGGTGGGTTATGAAGCGGTGCAGCGCAGAATGGAGAAATCGGGCGAAGCAATCAGGAACGGGAAACTGAAAGAGCGCGTCCGGAGGATTGTCGCCACTGCCATGCAGACCGCCTGCAGTCGCAGGGAACTGGAACAGCAGCTAAAGAAGCAGGGCATTGACGTGGTATTCCGTCAGAACGACAGCGGGCGCATCTATGGCGTTACGTTCATCGACCACGACAGCCGGATGGTGTTGAATGGCTCCCGCTTGGGCAAGGAGTATTCGGCGAATGTGTTCAACGAACGCTTTTCGGACGAAACCGGAAAGATGCACCAGCCCGAAGTGGCAGCACCGCAGCAAGACCAGCCCACGCATCAGAACCAGTCGGGCTTCACGCCGAAAGCCGACATCATTCCGGGTGTGGCTTCCGTGCTGGGTGCTTTCGGCGGTTTGCTGGGCGGCGGTGCATCAGGCGGTGACGAGCCGCAGGACAACACCCGCCAAAAGAGAAAGAAGAAAGAGAAGCGCACAAGGCGCATCGACTAACTTAAAAAACATTACAATCATGCAACAGGAAGATGATTTGAGAGGGCTTGCACGGGTCATGGACTTTATGCGGGCTGTCAGTATTCTATTCGTGGGAATAAACGTGTACTGGTTCTGTTACTCCACCCTGAAAGAGTGGGGAGTGACCTTTGAAGTGATAGACAAGATACTGTGGAACTTCCAGCGTACCACCGGGCTGTTCTCGTCTATCTTATGGACAAAACTTTTTGCGGTTGTGTTCCTCGCCCTGTCGTGTATCGGTACTAAGGGCGTGAAAGAGGAAAAGATAACGTGGACGAAGATACATTGCAGCCTTGCTACGGGTGTCGTGTTGTTTTTCCTGAACTGGTGGCTGCTGGAACTTCCGCTGCCACACACGGCGGATGCCGTGTTTTATATCGCCACGTTGTCGGCGGGCTATATCTGTATGCTCATGGCGGGTACGTGGATGTCCCGGCTGTTGAAGAACAACCTGATGGATGATGTCTTTAATACAGAGAACGAGAGTTTCATGCAGGAAACAAGGCTTATCGAGAACGAGTATTCGGTAAATCTGCCTACCCGGTTCTACTATAAGAAGAAATGGAATAATGGCTGGATAAATGTCGTGAACCCGTTCCGTGCCAGCTTTGTATTGGGAACACCGGGCAGCGGGAAGTCGTATGCGGTGGTAAACAGTTACATAAAACAGCAAATCGAGAAAGGTTTTGCACTATATTGTTATGATTATAAGTTTCCCGATTTGTCGGAAATCGCTTACAATCATTTGCTTAACCACTTGGATGGCTACAAGGTAAAGCCTAAGTTTTACGTTATCAACTTTGACGACCCCCGCAAGAGCCACCGATGCAACCCGATAAATGCCAGCTTCATGTCGGACATTGCGGATGCTTATGAAGCCAGCTACACGATTATGCTTAACCTCAATCGAAGCTGGATAAGCAAGCAGGGAGACTTCTTCGTGGAAAGCCTGATTATTCTTTTAGCGGCTATAATCTGGTATCTCCGTATTTATCAAGGTGGTAAGTATTGTACGTTCCCGCACGCCATTGAACTGCTAAATAAGAAATATGCCGATGTGTTCACCATTTTGCGCAGTTATCCCGAACTGGAAAATTATCTCTCTCCATTCGTGGATGCTTGGGAATCAGATGTCCAAGAGTAGTTACAGGGTCAAATAGCGAGTGCGAAAATCCCGCTTTCAAGGATGATTTCACCCGCCCTTTACTGGGTAATGACGGGCGATGATTTTTCACTCGACATCAACAACCCGAAAGAGCCTAAAATCTTGGTTGTCGGCAACAATCCTGACCGCCAAAATATCTATTCAGCAGCACTGGGATTATATAATTCCCGTATCGTGAAGCTGATAAACAAGAAAGGTCAGCTTAAAAGTTCAGTGATAATAGACGAATTACCGACTATATATTTTCGTGGGCTTGATAATTTGATTGCGACTGCCCGAAGCAACAAGGTTGTGGTTCTGTTGGGCTTTCAGGATTACAGCCAGCTTACCCGTGATTACGGGGACAAGGAAAGCCGGGTAATCCAAAATACTGTGGGTAACGTGTTCAGCGGTCAGGTAGTCGGTGAAACGGCGAAAATCCTTTCCGAGCGTTTCGGAAAGGTGTTGCAGAAACGGCAGAGCATGACAATCAACCAGCGGGAGAAATCCACCTCGATAAGCACCCAAATGGACAGCCTGATACCCGCCAGCAAAATATCCAACCTCACGCAAGGTCTGTTCGTGGGGCTGTGGCGGATAACTTCGATGAACGGATAGAACAGAAAATTTTCCATTGTGAAATCGTGGTGGACAATGAAAAGGTGAAGCGGGAAACCGCCCGTTACGTGAAGTTGCCGCAGATTATCGACTTCACCGACAAGGACGGCAACGACCGGATGCAGGAGGAGATACAAGTCAACTATGACCGCATCCGTCAGGAAGTCCGGCAGATAGTCGAGGACGAAATAACCCGGATTAAGAACGACCCGGAGCTATGCCACTTGATTAAAGAGGAAGAATAAATAGTGAAATAGGATAGCGGAATTTTTCTGCTATCTTATTTTTTTGTGCATTATCCAATCTTCTATGGCAATACGAAATCATTGCTAAAATTTCCAAAGCATCTTGTTCTGTTATGTTCCAGCTAATTTTAGGTTCGTGAGCTTCAGGATTTCTAAACATTCCACATAATCCTTTTAAAAGGTTACAAAATCCTTTATGCTCGTCTATTTCAGATTTTGACTGGAAATTGTTTATAATTAATATAGGTGTATTACTAAATACATACTCTATTAGCTTGTTCCCGTCTTCATTATACAATGACAAGTCCCTAATTCTATCAAATAAACCTTTGTTTGCTTCAAAGACAGCATGAAAATAGTTGTTTGTTAGCAACTCAGCCTTACAATATTTAAAGAGAGCCAAATGTGCGTTGCGGTTCTCTAATTTTGTTTTTAGGCTTTCTGCTTTTTGCTGCGCTTCTGAAATCGTTTTAGCTTGAATTATTTCACTAAATTTTCCTGTTTCATTTAGTTGATAGCCGATAAACGCTAATTGTTGATTTATTGCATTTCTTTTTTCTGTAAACTCGTACTCATTATTTACAAATTTGGCAGGAGATAAAGCTAATTGAATAAAATAAAGTATTTTGTTAGAACACTGATGTGTGTTTTGGTAATTTGCAAAAGCACTATATAACCTTTTCCATTTGGTATTTTGTGAATCAATATCTTCAATTTGAGATTGTTGTAAAAGGTATTGTATTTCACTTCTCGTTAAGCCATTACTTGTATCTCCCAATATTTTGGCGATACCTTCTAACGTAGCTTGGGTAAAACATCTTCTTTTCACAATTGCCATAATTATATACTATTCCGATAAATTTCAAATTTAACCAGTATTTCGTGCAAGTTCTTCAATGCTTCCACAGCCTTGCCTATCGGCGGCATCTTGCTTTTGTCGAAAGTCAGTTTCTTCAAATCGGTAGTGTACGCCGTAGTTACTTCGGGCAATGCCATGACCGTTTCGGAATCCTTGAATATCGGTGCATCAGCCAGCGACAAGTGCGAACGGGAATTTTTATTTAGTCCGTCCTCTATCGTCACCCGGTACATGGCATCCAAGAAATCTTCCGAATGTAGGTAATCGTTATATTCCTGATTGTGGTAGAGTGCCGACAAGTCGTAAACATCACGGATATGCTTTGCCAATAGTGCGGTTGCATCCTCATTGTAAGACAGCTTTACCAGCCTTGAAACCTTGTCGCAGATAGTCTTTCGGGGATTGATACACTGCGTTTCAAAACTTTCCAGCCCGTAGGTGCTTATCAGTTCATCTTGCCCGATGCTTTCAAGAAAGGAGGTCACAATTGGTTTGATAACCCGTTTGTCCGCCGGATAGAACATCAGTTTTTTATCCGGCAGGTCACAAGATTTTATCTCTACTTCCAAATGCTCTTTAAGCCCAACGCTCTGAAATACATTGTCATACGAGAAATACAGTTTGCGGTAATTACCGCCCGTTTCCGACAAATCTTCCTTGTATATGTCACTGTTGAGTTCGGCTATGTATTTGGAAAGTTTCTTGTTTAATGTCTTTTCCGCCTGCTTGGACGCACCTTTATCTCCCGTGAACACGAACAAGTCCAAATCTTCCGAGAAGCGTTCTATCAGCCCGTAGGCTTTGGAAAGTGAAGTTCCGCCTTTGAAGTAGGTCTTATCCGCATATTCGGACATGGAAATATCCCGCAGTATCTTCGATACCCAGTAATCCTTTTCCACGTGCGACTGCTCGTAGCCGAAATGTTCAGCCGCCAGTGCGATGATTTCCTTGAACGCTTCCTTGTCCGAATGTAAATTCATATTTCTGTCCTATGCCGTTTTATAATCCAAGTTGAACCGTGTCGTGGGAAGAATGGTCTTTGCCATTTCCGTTTGCAATACGGTTTGTCTGATGTCGCCCAGTATGTCTGCCACCACCTTTCTGACACGTGGCGGGTAACTTTTCGCCAAAGATACGATTTTTTCCAGTTCCGGCAGGCTGTACCCGTTGAAATATTGGCTTTTGACCCGGTTGTAGATGTCCTGTCCGGTTGTTCCAGGTATGCGCTTCATGTCCTTTATCGCATCGAGCAGTTGCAAGTACGGGACAAGGCTTTCATCCGAGTAGTCCATGCAGTAGGCTTTCACGCACTCTATATCCAAGTTCTTGAAACGGAAACGGCGAACCGGGTTTGGAGTGGCTATCGTTATGGTTGTGGCGACCTGTTCGGTCAGCCCCATTTTATTATAGACGTAAGCCCCCGTGATATAGCCGTTCAGTTTTTCGGTAAGATAACGAAACTGTTCATCCTGATAGACGGGCAGCTTCCCCAATCCTAAGACCGATTTCTTGGGGCGGTAGTACGCCCCTTTTTCAACCCGTACCAGTACCCCTTTGCGGCTCTGTTCGGAGAGCAGTACCGCAACATTGGCGGTCTTTTCCGTTTCAAACGACAAATCCCGGAACGTGAATATACGCCCGGTATCTATCCGTTCAATCTGCCCAAGTATCTCTTTTCTGAATGAAGTCATATTTATGTTCTTTGTTTCTATATGCAAAGATAGTATATTATGTAATAACCTGCAAAAACATAACAAATATTTTGCCGAAGATGTTTTATTTCTCCAACTGTTGGTTGGATATTTTCATCTGACCCGGACAAATCGGGATAGCGCAGGACAAATTCGGACAGCCGTTTCCGCCCGTCCAAATATAGCATATTTAGTCGCTACCTTTGGGCGGGACTATTCCCGTAACCACTAAAATTCCAATTATTTATGGCAAACATAATGACCCCACCCGCAGAGGGGCAGGAAAAAGACGTACTGCTGGTCTTGGATAAACAGCAGGGAAAGGTGAGTGCCGTTAAAGGTATTGACAAGGAGGGCAATTTGCAGATCGTACTACCCACTACCGGACATGGCGGCGAGTTCATGCAGGTGGACAAGAACAGCGATGTGTTCAGCAACTTCATTTCCAATTTCTTCCGCAAGTTTCAGGACACTTCCGGGCTGGAACTGTTCAGCGTAAAGGCTTCCCAAGCGGAGCAGAACGCAAAGGCAATCGAGAACAACCACCGCAACCCCACACTGGAGGGCGACAAGCGGGTTGAAATGTTAAGAGTTCCGAAGCCTGACTTCCACGAGTTCAAGCAGGGCTACCGATTCGACCCTGCGAAAATTGACTGGGAGAACCTGAAAAAAGTCGGCATCACCGCCGACACCCTGAAAAACACGAAGGACTTCGACCGGGTGATGCGTGGCTACAAGTCCCGCAACACCTACACCGTTTCGGGGACGGTGGGCGGCTTCTGCCTCAAACCTACCGATGTCAAGCTCTCTTTCTATCAGGCAAAGGACGGCACGGTAGTACCCAAGCTGCACGGCGTGCAGCAGGACGAAAAGCTGTTGCAATGCCCGTTCCATGAACACGACTTCACCAAGCAGGAACAGGGCAACTTGCAAGGCACAGGCAACTTGGGCGGCATCGCTGAAATCAAAGACCCGAAAAGCGGCGAGCAAATCTTCGCGTTCGTCAGTCGGGATAGGTACACGCACGAACTGGAATATATGCGGGCTGACAAGTGGAAATGCCCCGATACCATTTGCGGCGTGAAAGTCTGCCCGGAGCAGAAAGCCGCCTTTGAAGCCGGGCAAGCGGTGAAAATGGAAAACCTGCAATTCAGGGACGGCACGAAGCGCAGTGCCTATTTACAGGTCAGTGCGGTGGAGCGTGGCTTGGAGTTCCTGCCGAGGTCTGCCGTCCTGTTCTTGCAGCAGGGACAACAGCCCGTAGAGCAGCAGGTAGCCGGGTTAAAGGACGGCAAGGGTGTTGAGTTCAACGGTCATGTGCAGCCCAGCGCACAGGGCAAATCCTCCGACAAGGTACAGCCGAAAGACGTTACCCCCGCCGCCGAGAGCCGGACGCAGGTAGCGGTCAATTCGGAGGGCAAGACCAACGAAGCCACCAAGCAGAGTAAAAGAGCCGTTGAAACAGGGGCAGGACAAGCCCACCGCCAAGCAGAAAGAGAAGCAGGATAAGGCGCAGAACAAGAGCCTGAATGCGGATAAACCCAAGAAGTCCAAAGGAATGAAATTATAAAGGTATGCAGCTAATCTATATTATAGCTATTCCGCTTGTCGTCCTGATTTTCTTCATAGTCCTTTCTTTAAAAACCGACTGGAAAGAAATAGACAGGCACAACCGCCAGTATTACGTGGGCGGCTACCATATTTATTATGACCGTAAAATTTTACGGAAAATCAAGTCAGTAACAAACCATAAAAAAGAAACAATATGATTGCATTGATAGCAGAGAAGCCCAGCGTGGCAAAAGACATCGCCCTCATCATTGGGGCTACCCAGCGTAATGACGGTTATCTTTCCGGCAACGGGTATATGGTGACATGGGCGTTCGGCCACTTAATCCAGCTTGCCATGCCGGAAGCCTACGGCATGGCGAACTTCCGCAGGGAGAGCCTGCCCATACTGCCGCCCGATTTCCAGCTAATCCCCCGTCAGGTGAAAGCGGAGAAAGGCTACAAGGCAGACCCCGGCGTGCTGAAATAGTTGAAAGTGATAAAGGTAGTGCTCGACCAGTGCGACCGGATTATTGTCGCCACCGATGCCGGGCGTGAGGGTGAGTTAATCTTCCGCTATATCTTCCATTACCTGAACTGCCGGAAACCATTTGTGCGCCTGTGGATAAACAGCCTTACCGACAAGGCAATCCGTGAGGGGCTGGATAACTTGCAGCCGGGCGAATGTTACGATAACCTCTACCTCTCTGCCAAGTCTCGCAGCGAAGCGGACTGGCTGATAGGGATAAACGCCACCCAAGCGTTGAGCGTAGCCGCCGGGCAGGGGGTGTTCTCGCTGGGGAGGGTGCAGACACCCACGCTCGTGATGATATGCAGCCGCTATTTGGAGAACAAGAATTTCGTACCCGCCAAGTTTTGGCAACTCAAAGCGGCAACTGCCAGCGGGGGAATGGTTTTCACCGCCCAATCGACCGCCAAGTGGGAACAGCAGCCCGAAGCCATAGCCGCCCTGCAACGTGTAAAGGATGCCGGGCAACTTGCCGTGAAATCCGTTGAGAGGAAAGAAACCGCCCAAGAACAGCCGCTTCTGTACGACCTTACCACGCAGCAAAAGGAAGCGAACACGAAGCTGAACTTTTCGGCTGACAAGACGCTTTCCATAACGCAAAGCCTGTATGAAAAGAAAGTGATGTCCTACCCGAGAACCGGAAGCCGCTATATCCCGGAAGACGTTTTCGATGAAATGCCGGAGCGTGTCGCCCTGCTGGAGCAATACCCCCGCTTCGCCGGGTATGCCGCCGGGCTGGACGGTGCGGCACTGAACCGCCGCAGCGTGAACGATAGCAAAGTGACCGACCGCCATGCCTTAATCATTACCGAGAACCTGCCCGGCGAACTCTCCAAAGACGAGCGGGCGGTTTACGAGCTGGTAGCCGGGCATATGCTGGAAGCCTTTTCGGGCAAGTGCGTGAAAGACGTTACCATCGCCGTGCTGTCGGCGGGAGATACCGACTTCACGGTGAAAGGGTCTGTGATGAAATCAGCCGGGTGGTGTGCCGTGTTCGGCGAGCAGGAAACGGGCGGGGATGAAGAAGCCGCCAACCTGCCGCCACTCCAAGAGGGAGATTGTTTGCCACTCTCCGGCGTGGATCTGCTCGAAAAGCAGACCAAGCCGAAACCGCTGCTCACGGAAAGCAGCCTGCTTGCCGCAATGGAGAACACCGGAAAGAAACTGGAAGATGCCGAGCTGAAAGCCATCCTGAAAGATGCCGGGATAGGCATGCCCGCCACCCGTGCGGCGATTATCGAAACGCTGTTCGCCCGCCAGTACATCGTGCGTGAGAAGAAGAACCTTGTACCCACCGACAAGGGGCTTGTCGTTTACAGGATTGTCAGGAACAAGAAGATTGCCGATGTCGAAATGACGGGTATGTGGGAAACCGCCCTTGCCAAGATAGAAGCGGGCAGCATGGATGCCGACACGTTCCTGAAGGGTATCGAGGTGTATGCCACCCAAATCACGGCGGAACTGCTATCGGTGCAGCTATCTGTCACCAATGGCGAAACTTGTACCTGCCCCAAGTGCGGCAACGGGCGCATCCTGTTCTACCCGAAAGTGGCGAAGTGTTCCAACGTGGACTGCACGCTTACCATATTCCGCAACAAGTGCGACAAGCAGCTTTCCGATAAGCAGATTGTCGAATTGGTGACTAAACGCAAGACCGGGCTAATCAAGGGCTTCAAGGGCAAGAACGGCAAGACTTTCGATGCTTCGCTGGTGCTGGACGAACAGTTCAATGTCGGTTTTTCATTCCCCGAAAAGAAAGCGAAATCGAAGAAATAGCCTATCTTTGCCACTGAAATTTCATTGTGATAGGTTTTACAACTTATAATAATTGAAATTTTAGTGGTTGCGCCCGGCGGGAACCGGGTGCATTTTTATACGTTCCCACCAAACAGGTAAGTTGAACAGACCACCCCGTTATCCAGCACCCTGCTTTCCGAGAGTTTCCACAGCGAGCCGAATGTTTCCCCAATAAAGCCGATGCCTTTGCCCGCCATGACCGGGACGGTGTATATTGTCAGGCTGTCCAGCAATCCGGCTTTAATCAATGAAGTAAGTAGCTTGCCGCCACCCACCACCAGTATGTCGGTTTCCTGTTTCAGTTCATAAATCCTTTGCAGCGGTTCTTCGGTCAGGAACTTCACGTCGCAATCCGGTGTTACGTTGGTATCGTAGTGTGATACCACAAAAGACCGTTTGCTTTTGTGCGGCCACCCGCCCCAGTGTTCAAAGATATAGTTGTAGGTGTTCGCCCCCATAAGCAGGCAATCTGCATCCAAATAGTATTTGCCAACGATAGTTTTTACTTCATTGGGTAACCAATCCAGTTCCTTGTCTAAGGTGGCTGTATGTCCGTCAAGAGATACGGCGATATGCGCTTTAATATGTTTCATCCCATCAGGTATTAAACAGTTGATAATCTTTTTTCAAACTGTCCGCTGCTACCTCAAAAAAAGAAGCGTGAACTTACACTGCTCCAAAGTATCAGAAATATGTTAAGGAAAGAAGAAATTCTAAGCAGAACAAATAACGGTCTGCTTGTTTTCAAACATTACTTACCCGGTGACTGGCGTATTGGCAGGCACTTTCTTAATCCTCTTTATCAGGATAAGAAAGCATCCTGCAATATCTACTTTGACCGCCATAGCGGTATGTACAAGATGAAAGACTTCGGTAATGACAGTTACAGCGGCGACTGTTTCTTCCTCGTGGGGCAGTTAAAGGGGCTGGACTGCAACCGGGCGGATGACTTCGTGGAAATACTGGAAACCATCGACCGGGATTTGGGCTTGGGGCTGGCTTCCGGCACTCCGGTTTCCATTCCCCCGGCAACCGTCTGCCGGGCAGTGCCGGACAAACCCGAAGAAACACCCGAAAAGCCCGTCAAGCCCTACCAGTTCCGGGAACAGAAATTGCCGCTTGCCGAATTAGTGTACTGGCAACAGTACGGCATCATGCCCGAACTGCTGGAACATTACAAGGTCTGTTCGCTCCGGGAGTACAACAGCGAAACGGCAGAGGGGAAACCGTACACCTACACTTCATCGGTGGCAGAACCCATGTACGGCTACAAGGGCAAGCAGCACATCAAACTGTACCGTCCGTTCTCCACACCCCGCTTCCTCTACGGCGGCAGCTTCGGCGAAAACTACTGTTTCGGACTGGAACAACTGCCCGCCAAAGGCGATACGCTCTTTATCACGGGTGGCGAGAAAGACGTACTTTCACTGGCGGCGCATGGTTTTCACGCTATCTGCTTCAACAGCGAAACGGTGACGATACCACCCACGCTGGTTTATAGGCTGACATTCCGCTTCAAACACATCGTCCTGCTCTTTGACATGGACAAGACGGGCAGGGAAAGCTCACGCAAGCAGGAAAAGCTATTGGAAGAATTTGGCGTGAAACGCCTGCTGCTCCCGCTTTCGGGAACGAAAGAGGAAAAGGACATATCCGACTACTTCAAAGCCGGGAACACCCGTGAAGATTTCCTGAAACTGTTTATCGAGTTTTTAGACAACCTGTATAGCGACACACTAATTATGCTTAAATCGTGCGAGATAGATTTCAACAACCCGCCCGCCAAAGCGCAAGAGATTATTTCGGCGGGTGACGTTCCGTTAGGAACACAAGGCAACCTGTTCGGCATCACCGGGGGCGAGGGAACGGGAAAGAGCAATTATGTAGCCGCAATCGTGGCGGGCTGCATCTGCCCGGCTGGTGCGGAAGTAGATACGCTGGGCATACAGATAACCGCCAACGGCAGGCACAAGGCGGTCTTGCTTTACGATACCGAGCAATCGGAAGTGCAACTGTTCAAGAATGTAAGCAACCTGCTGGCACGTGCCAAACAGCCGGACAAACCCGATGAACTGAAAGCGTTTTGTCTTACCGGTATGTCACGCAAGGAACGCCTGAACGCCATTGTGCAGAGCATGGATAAGTTCTACTACCAGTACGGCGGCATCCAGTTGGTCGTCATTGACGGCATCGCAGACCTTGTAAAGAGTGCCAACGATGAAGCGGAAAGCGTGGCGGTAATAGATGAACTTTATCGGTTGGCGGGCATCTACAACACCTGTATTCTTTGTGTGCTGCACTTCGTCCCGAACGGTTTGAAACTGCGGGGACATTTGGGTAGCGAGTTGCAGCGCAAGGCGGCTACTATCCTTTCGATAGAGAAAGACGAAGAACCTACCCAGTCAGTGGTAAAAGCACTGAAAGTAAGGGACGGAAGCCCGCTGGACGTTCCTCTGATGCTCTTTGCATGGGACAAGAAAGCCGGGATGCACGTTTACAAGGGAGAGAAACCCCGTGAGGAAAAAGAGAAGCGCAAGGAAAGGGAACTGGTAGGCGTTGCCCGTGACATTTTCGGGCGACAGACACATATCACTTATATAGACCTTTGCGAACAGTTGCAGCAGGTCTTGGATGTCAAGGAACGCACCGCAAAGAGTTATATCCGCTTTATGCGTGAACGGGAGATTATCATTAAAGACCCGGTGAACCAAAGCTATTTTATGATAGGTCTTATTTAATCCGGTAGCCTTATGTATATAGATAAAGAAAATTTCGTGGCTTGGATGGAGCGTATCATGGATAGGCTCGATATGCAGGACAAAAAGATAGACCGTCTGTTAAGCGGTCACAATTACCTGAACGGTGAAAAACTCCTTGACAATCAAGATTTGTGCTTTATGCTGAAAGTAAGTACCAAAACCTTGCAACGTTACCGGAAGAAAGGAATACTGCCTTACTTGACGTTAGACGGAAAATATTTCTATCGTGCAAGCGACATACACAAGTTAATCCGTGAACGCATGGATTAAGTGATAATCAATATCATATATTTTCTTCTTTAAATCCTGTCTTGTTATGATAATAAGGCAGGATTTCTATTATTTGCAAGGTTATTCCGGTGATTTTCGCTACTTTTGCAAAAGTAAAATAAGAGAATAACGGCGGTTGAACAGTTTCGGCTGTGATTTCGTCATTATATATAACATATTCTTTCGCCGAATATCTCAAAGTAGAAAACTGGCACTTTTCAAAATGAAACGAGATTTCAGCGCAATGTCTATGCTATGCTTTGTCATAGCGTGGGCTTGCCTGTCCCGTTTCAAAAGTATTGCCAGTACCTCTACTTTGGAGCATATACTTGCACCTTGCACTAACCGCAGAATATTTATTTTAAATGATTTGCATTTATCAAAAGAAAGCCGTATCTTTGAACCGTAGTTTTAGGCAGACAACGAACAGCCAAAAGGTGACAGAAAAATATAGTTTTTGTAACCTAAGTTGTACCCCCTAAGGTTTTGACACATTGATAAAGAATTGAATTTCAAGGATATTGGGGAGTAGGTTCATAACCCCGTCTCTCCGCCAAGTAAAAAGCAAATCCCTTGTAACATAATTAGTTGCAAGGGATT
>JAJPZU010000109.1 GCA_021204165.1 Prevotellaceae bacterium | reverse complement strand
AGTTAGGGGAGGTGGCGCGGTAGCGACGGAGGAGTCTGTCGAAGACGTCTGCTAATATATGCAAGTCACACATGAGGAGTCCGTCGAGAACAACCACTAAATATAGTCGAATACATCCCACTAAATATACATAAAGAGTCTGTCGAGAACAACCCTGCTAAATATATTGCAAAAACCTTATACCACAAAAATAAAATTCACTTACCTTTGCATTGGAAAGAAATCCGGCAACAACCTGATTTCTTGTCTCCGAAAAATATATTAAAGAAAAAAACAAATGGCACATAAGCAATTTTTCCGTTCTCTCCCGCAAAAGGGATTTCCATTGTATTGGATACTGTTAGTATATCTCATAGTCGGCTATTTCTATCCCATAATCGGTTTCCTCGCCATCATCTGCATGATTGCGCCGGTTGCGTTTGCTGTGCGCAAAGGACGCTGGTGGTGCGGCAATGCCTGCCCGAGAGGAAACTTTTACGATAAAGTGCTGGCAAAATACTCACCCCACAAGCCAATCCCGGCATTTGTACGCAGCAAAGGATTCCGCATTTTTATGGTGATATTTATTTTCACCATGTTCGGCATACAGATGTACCGAGCTTGGGGCGACTGGGGAGCCATGGGACGAGTTTTCTGGATTATCATCCTAATTACCACGATTGTAGGAATTGTACTTTCATTTATTTACGCACCACGCACATGGTGTTCATTCTGTCCTATGGGAACGTTGTCGTCATGGGTGGCACCACGGAGCGGCAAACTGCCAGAGAACTACCGTCGCATATTCGTAGGCGAAAGGTGTACGACCAGATGCAAACTCTGTTCCGCCGTATGCCCGATGCAGCTGAAACCGTATGAAAGCAGAAACGAAGCAGAGGGATTTCTTCATCCCGACTGCATCAAATGCGGACGTTGTGTAAACGGATGTCCACTGAAAGTCCCTGAAATGAAATCATAAAAGGGCATTCAGAAGTTTATCCACACAGAATGTCCCTGTGCAGTCACATTCGTCGGGTGGATGGCAGACGGATGTACATCATTTTGAATATTAAAGGCTGAATCAGAGACATACATCATCATTGATCCAAAGACAAGCGCAAGAAACATCCCATAGAACAACGCTTTTACATTTCCTATTTATTTGAAAGCAAATCGCGTTGTTTTTCAAGAAGCAACGCAAAAGTATTGTATTTTTCAGAAAAAATATACTTATCTTTGCTTCAGAAAAGCAAATCCATAATCTGATAAACAGGTTCGTATCAGTGATAACCTCAAAAAACGAATAGGCATGTCTATACTATTACGGCTACTCCTTGCCCACATCATATCGGATTTCTTTCTCCAGAGCAAACGGATGGTTGAGAGCAAGAAAAATGGAGGCAAAACAAGGTGGATTACATTGGCTTTACACAGCCTTATTCATTCCCTTGCAGCGTATATTCTTGTCGGAGAATGGGGTTTATGGTACATTGTAATCGTCATATTCGTTACACATTTTATCATCGACTGGTGCAAGACCGTGTTTCATGGCAGCAGTATTTTTTGTCGTAAAACAAATTGTCATCCCTAACAGCAGCAACAAAAAGGCAGCTTATCAACATTGAATATATGTCAATATGGAGTAAACTCATAGGAATCAGGAATACCAAGGACACAAGCAATGTCTGCGGCAATAATACTGTGTCCGCACCATACGATGCCTCATGCTATGCAATTGTGGACATAGAAGTGGGACAAAAAGGACATAGAATCCAAGACATTGGAGCACTCCGCCATGACGGCGCCATTTTTCACAAAGCATCGAAAGAGGAACTGTTTGAGTTTCTTGACGACACAGACTTTATATGCGGGCATAACATCATTCACCATGATGCAAAATATCTGTTTACGGATAGACCATGCCACCAGATTCTGGTCGATACACTTTATATGTCTCCCCTATTATTTCCTGAACGTCCTTATCACCGACTTGTAAAAGACGACAAGCTGGTAAGCGAACAGATGAACAATCCCGTGAACGATTGTGAAAAAGCGAAAGATTTGTTGCTGGACGAAATGGCGCGCTGGAAAGCATTGCCAAGCGGAAAGCGCAGAATGTTTGCATCGCTGCTGAAAGGACAGAAGGAGTTTGAGGGATTCCTGAGCATGGTGGGTGCAGAATACGCCGATGAATGTTTGGCGGAACTGATAAGGGAGTTTTACAAGGAAAAGATATGCCACAATGCAGACCTCGACATGATGATTCAACGATACCCTTGCGAACTGGCATACGCTTTGGCTCTTATCGACACAACCGACTATCGTTCCATTACTCCCGGATGGGTACTCTACCATTATCCCAATGTAGAGTTCATCGTAAAACTCCTCCGACATACTCGCTGCGACACAGGATGTGACTACTGCAACACACAACAGGACGTACTTTTCAACTTGAATGTATTTTTGGATATAAACAGTTCCGAACCTACGAGGGCGAACCGCTCCAAGAACAAGCAGCCCGGGCGGCAGTGAACGGCAAGTCATTGTTGGCAATCTTCCCTACCGGCGGCGGAAAATCGCTTACGTTCCAATTGCCTGCACTCATGGCGGGCCGTTCCGTACACGGACTTACAGTGGTCATTTCACCGTTACAGTCACTGATGAAAGACCAAGTAGATAATCTCGCTGACAGAGGCATCACGGATGCAGTAACCATCAACGGTCTGCTTGACCCCATCACAAGGGCGCAAGCAATACAAAGGGTACAGGACGGAGAAGCTTCGCTATTGTATATATCTCCCGAAATGCTCCGTTCAAAAACCATAGAAAGAATCCTGATGGCACGTCACGTTGTGAGATTTGTGATAGACGAAGCGCATTGCTTTTCTTCATGGGGACAGGACTTCAGAGTGGATTATCTCTATATAGGCAAGTTCATTCGGGAATATGAAGAAAAGAAGAAATGCAAGGACTCGATACCGGTATCCTGCTTCACGGCTACGGCAAAACAGAAAGTGGTGCAAGACATCTGCGACTATTTCAGGCAGACATTGAATGTCGATTTAGAATTGTTCGCATCAAAAGCTTCAAGAACAAACCTGCACTATTCTGTCATACATACAGACTGCGATGATGACAAGTATTTGATGTTGAGGGAACTGATAGCGGAGTCAGACTGTCCAACAATTGTATATGTATCACGTACCAAACGAACAAAGGAACTGGCAGGCAGACTGACCCGGGATGGCTATAAAGCACTGCCGTTCAACGGGAAAATGGAGTCTGACGAAAAGATTGCCAACCAAGACTCTTTCATGAATGACCAAGTACGCATTATCGTGGCTACATCAGCTTTCGGAATGGGAGTTGATAAGAAAGACGTCGGTCTTGTTGTACACTATGATATTTCCGATTCACTGGAGAACTATGTTCAGGAAGCCGGAAGAGCTGGGCGTGACCCTGCCCTCAGTGCACGTTGCTATGTGCTCTACAATGACAATGATCTGGATAAACATTTCATATTACAGAATCAGACAAAGTTAAGCATCAGTGAAATACAGCAAGTATGGAAAGCCATAAAAGACCTGACTAAACAGCGCATGGAAGTCAACTGTTCGGCACTGGAAATTGCACGGCAAGCAGGATGGAACGACTCGGTATCCGACATTGAGACACGCGTGAGAACAGCCCTTGCGGCTTTGGAGCAAAGCGGATATCTGGTGAGAGGAAACAATGTGCCTCACGTATATGCCACCGGAATCACGGTAAAAAACATGGACGAGGCAAGGAAGCGTATCTCTGCATCACTACTTTTCGGAAGTGACGAAATCGAAAAGGCTGTACGAGTCATCAAATCGCTGATTTCTCAAAAACATGTGGCAAAAGCCCAAGATACCGAAGCGGAATCGCGAATAGACTATCTGGCAGATATATTGGGACTGAGTAAAAGAGAAGTAATCTCGGTTGTGGAACGGATGCGACAGGAAGGCATATTGGCTGACAGCAGAGACATATCCGCCTATCTGTTGGATGCCGGCGACTCGGAACGGAAATCGCGACTGCACCTTGAGCGTTTTGCAAAACTTGAACAATACATTCTCAATCACATTCCCGACGAGTCTCTTCGGATTTCATATAAGCAGTTGAATGATGATGCCATAAACAAAGGTATCAACACATCAAGAGAAAAAGACATACGGACACTGCTCTATTTCCTCACTATTAAAGGATATACCCGCAAAAAGGAGGATGCAGGCAGCAATATAGAGATAAGTCGTTTGACTGATATGGAATCGACCATCAAGCGTTTTGAGAAACGGCTGGAAATAAGTCGTTTCACAGTGGAATGGTTGTATGGGCTGGTTGCTGATGCAGAAAAGGAGAACTTAGAAAAAAAGGCAGTCCAATTCTCCGTTGTAGAACTGCTAAACCAAATAAAATCAAATCCTCAATCGCTTTTCAGCGGACTTAACGACATACAGCTGGAAGACGTGGAAGAAGCCCTTCTGTATATGTCAAAAATCGGTGCACTAAAACTTGAAGGAGGTTTTCTGGTGCTTTATAATGCCATGAACATCCAAAGAATAAAAGACAACAAGTCGAGATACAGGCAAGAAGACTACCGGATGCTCAATGAATTTTACAAGCAGAAAATTCAACAGATTCACATCGTGGGCGAATATGCCAACCTGATGGTGAGGGACTACAATGCAGCCTTACAATATGTTCAGGACTATTTCCAGATGGATTACAAGAAGTTCGTGACAAAATACTTCAAAGGGGAAAAAGAGAAAGAGATACAACGCAATCTGACTCCTCAAAAGTACAAACAGCTGTTCGGACAGTTGTCCAAACGTCAGATGGAGATTATTTCTGACAAGGAGTCACGCTGCATTGTTGTGGCAGCTGGTCCGGGAAGTGGGAAAACACGAGTATTAGTCCATAAGCTCGCCTCACTGCTATTGCTTGAAGACGTAAAGCACGAACAGCTCCTGATGCTGACGTTTTCAAGAGCTGCTGCCACAGAATTTAAACAGAGGCTCATGGCACTGATAGGCAATGCCGCCCACTTTGTCGAAATAAAAACATTCCATTCCTATTGTTTTGACCTATTGGGACGAATGGGAAACCTTGAAGATGTCAAGAATGTAGTGGCAGAAGCGGCCAAAATGATTGAACAGGGCGAAGTGGAGCCAAACAAAATAGGAAAAACAGTGCTGGTCATAGACGAAGCCCAAGACATGAGTGCTGAAGAATATGCACTTGTAAAGGCTCTTATGACCAAAAATGAAGAAATGCGTGTCATTGCTGTGGGAGATGACGACCAGAATATCTATGATTTCCGTGGCTCCGACTCCGGATACATGTTCCAATTGGCGCAAGAAAACGGAAGCAGATTCGTAGAGATGACAGAGAATTATCGTAGTGCGCAACACCCGGTGGCTTTTGCCAATGAATTTCTGAGGTTCATTGACAAAAGAATGAAAAAAACACCAATAATCTCCATGAAAGAGGAAGCAGGCAGAGTTGAAATAACATATCACCAATCAAAGTACATGTATCGACCACTCGTTGAGAAACTGCTTCTCCACAAAAATGCCGGTACATCGTGTGTGCTTACTCAAACCAATGAAGAGGCGGTAATTCTGACAGCTCTTCTTCGGAAACATGGCATAAACAGCAAACTGATACAGTCAATGGAAGGCTTACGCTTCTGGAACATCGCTGAAATGAGATTTTTCTTAAAGTACATAGAAAAAAGAGCTAAGACTCCTTTAATTCAGGAAGAGCTGTGGGAGGAAGCAAAACATGCAACTTTCTCCACTTATGATAGAAGTACGAGTTTGATTTATGTGAAACGCTGTATAGATCAGTTTGAGCAAACGAACAAGTCAAAATATCTCAGCGACTTTAAGGAGTTTGTATTTGAGTCTTCTGTGGAAGACTTCTGCGACATTTCTGAAACAGACGTAGCGGTATCAACCATCCATAAAGCCAAAGGCAGAGAGTTTGATGACGTATATATGCTTATCTCCGACAGCCATTCAAAAGACGCTCCCCTAATGCGCCGATACTATGTAGGAATTACCCGCGCAAAGAACCGACTGTTCATACACACCAACAGCGACTGCTTCAACCATTTAAGCACAGACCGATATATTGTAGATTCACAGCAATACGATATGCCCGAAGAAGTCGTCTTACAACTCTCTCACAAAGATGTCTATTTGGAATTCTTCAAAGAGCGCAAGCAAGAGGTTCTGACGTTAAGAGGCGGAGATGCTTTAATTTACAACAACTTCATCTTGTACAATCCATCAACCAACAAGCCGGTAGCAAAACTGTCATTAAGAATGCAAGAAACATTATCGGAGTGGGAAAAAAGAGGGTATAAGGTGAAAGCCGCATCTGTACGATTCATCGTGGCATGGAAAGCCAAAGATGCACAAAAGAACGAAGCGGAAACTGCCGTTCTGTTAGCCGATTTGCTTTTATCCATGTAATGGACAAAAACAAATTGTCTCGTCCTGAAAAAGTAACTTAATAGAAAGATTTACTTTTTTCAAGACAAGACAAAATTCAAAAAAAATCGTCAAATCAACTTTTTTAAGTGGACTCAGTTATCTCTTACCAAAGATTACCCCAAGAGTTTTCTTCCTCGTGCGATCTTCCGCCACGTCCTTTAGAAAGCACTTCCATTTCACTGTCAGCCTCTTCATCGCTGACACCTATAAACTTTGATGATGCAGCAATAATACCTTGGAACTCAATATCTACAACATCTACTTCCGGCTTAACATATTTCTTCTTTTTCATAATACGATTTTTATTAATGAATTATTTTATAAATATCTTCTTCACATCCCCATTGGACATTCTTATAATATTTACTCCTTTCTCCGGAGCAGATAGCCTAACTCCGTAAATATTGTAATATTCTTCCACAACAGATGTTCCGTCTTCTACTGCGTCTTGGACACCGTCAATCTCGCTCTTATCTACAATCTTCAATGTGAAGAGATTGGCAGTCAGAGATACAGATGTCATATATGCCCTAAAAGGATTCACCGTTGGTTCTTTCCCGTCTGCAACAATATAGAATGCCGGCTCATTATCATGCATTTGCAGGACATAATTCTTGGCTTCTACTTTCTGTCGGGAATAGACCCCTTTCAGTATTCCGTTCACCATATTCTCGTCCGCAGATACAGAAACGTTTGTTGCAGAGAATGTGTATTCTCCTTGTTCACCTTTAAGAAGAACCGGCATGTTTGCTTCCAACGCATCCGCTTCTACCGCTATAACCTCTTTCCCTTTTATAGATTCTAATTTATAGGCTGTAAGACCATCCGGAACCGAGCAACTGAAAGGAAGACACAAAGTGGCATACCCGGCAGCAGAAATGCTCATCGTATAAGTCGCTTCACCGGCAACAAAATCGAATGGTGCGCGAAATGCGTATCCATTATTCAAGACGAGCCTCTGACAAAAATAATCTGTTCCATTCTTGACAATCACATTGTCTGCCCTTTCTTCATTCTTATCCTTTATTATCAATGTGTTTGGACTCAATATTTGTCGAGAACTGACATCATCAATGCAGGCTCTTAAATCTATGCTTGTGGCATTGGCATCGGAAAAGACAAAATCTAATTCTGTATCCTTAAATCCACTTCCTGCCACAATATATCCGTATGGCGAGGAGCAATCTCTGCAAATAGCTTTTGCAAGTGTTTTTATACCATTCATACCCCAATACGTTTCAATCGGACCATACGCATAAAATTCTTTTCCAAAGTTATGACGATTATCATATAAGTTAAGCACTGACTTTGTTTCATCAGACAAAGAAATCGGAATATACCGCTTCTCAACAGCATCAAGATGTCCGATACCCAAAGTTTTCAATTTATTCGTTCCTGTATCATTCGGCTTAAATTCTGCTGTCAACTTTCCATCATTTCCTCCATCTATATATCCTACCACATAACCTTTCACCCATACACTTTTAGTCGGAAGATTCGTAAGGTTGTTTACTTCGTCATAAGTATATGGAAGTTCAAAAGTTCCATTCAATTTTTGTTTTAAAATCATAATGACAACAGAAGCTTCCTGACTCATATTACCTTCAGCATTAACAGCAACGGCTTTTATAGTGGTAGTTTCAGAAACAACAAAAGATTCCTCATAAACGAGGGAAGAAGTTGAAGGAGAAGAACCATCTGTAGTATAATAGATTTTACAACCATCTTCTGCTTCAATGGTAACCGTCTGAACTCCATAATAACTACCTGTGTTCGGAGATATTGTAGGTTTCTCAACTGTTATAACTGGATCTACCGGTGTTTCGCCTCCATCATCAACCTTCTTATAAAGATAAACATCCTTTTGTCCGTCACTATAACAATTAAAAAGATGTGAATCGGCATTAAACAGAAGCCAGTTTTTCGAAGTTTTCTTAGTTGCTTTGATTGTAGCTATACCCCCATCGCTAATCGCAATAGAAAAATAAGCATAGGTATCTAATTTTCCTATTGTTCGCAAACAATTTAAACTTTTATCATCTGTAACATTCAAATAAGCATTATTTACGGCATCAAAGAAAGTCCATGCTCCAATCTTTCCACCCAAGGTAAGTTCATACGGATGAGTGTTATCACCTGTCTTTGTTGCGACTTCACACACAATAGAAGCATCTGCAATTGTTACACTATTACCTTTCCTATTATTACCATTATCAGACGACAAAACATAGGCATCACCGGCATCTGCACTACTCGCTATCAGATAAACCCCATCAGCTTCCAGCTGACTTTCACTTGTTACCAACTTGTAGGTATTTTGTCCGTCTTGTCCAAATACACCCACCCTGCATGACAATAACATCATTGCAAACAGATACATGATTCTGTGTTTCATAAACCTAAACATTTAAGGTTGAAAATAAATTTCACCCAATTAACAACTAATTTTTCTCAAAGTAAAAGTAAGCAAAGAAAAAGAAAAACATCAAAAGTATATCTCCAAATGGCATCAAAAACTATTGAACAAACATCTAAACATATTTCTTAATCTCCCTTTGATTCACTTTCATAGTACATCGCAAATATACTCATTAAGTTAAAACCACCAAAATTTTCACTTCTTTTTCTGAAAAAATATGCAATTTATATTTAAAAACTATACAGAAAACGTGTTAAAAGCCAATCGAGTAGGAGGTAAACACTAATCACAGGTGTTTATCTCCTGCTTTCGTGTTTACTTGTCCTCTCACACCACCGTACGTGCCGTTCGGCATACGGCGGTTCCTCAACCTTTACGGCAGCTTTGACGCTGTGTAGTAACAACCTATCCATGTATAACCTGCTTGCCGCAGTTTGTCATTCGGCATTACTGCCGTGCCAATACGGCTTCCTGCTATACACCAGTAACCCTTGTTCGCGTTTGCCCATTCCCATGCGCATCGCTTGTGGTATCCGAGTTTAAGGATATTGTGGTATCGGGTTTTGACCCTTTTCCACGCTTTCCATATACACATGCGGATTCTCCTGCGTAGCCATTGGTCTATCTCCTTGACCTTTGCGCCCATGTCCGCAAGGTTGTAGTATTCCGTCCACCCTCGCAGATATTGTGCGAGTGCTTCCTTGCGCTTCTGATACCCCATGCCATTGCTTCGGGAAGTGATGGCTTTGAGACGTCTGTGTAGTTTGGCTTCGGTCTTCTGATGTAACCGCAATCGGCATTTGCCTCTGTAGATGCGGAAGCCGTAGCCAAGGAATCTGGCCCTGCTGATGTTGGCGCATACGGTCTTTTCGCGGTTGATGCGAAGTTTGAGTTCGACCTCTATGAACTTGGATATACTCGCCATGATGCGTTCTGCCGCCCGTTTGCTTTTGCAGAAGATGAGTCCATCGTCCGCGTAACGCACGAACGGATGTCCGCGCCTTTCGAGTTCCTTGTCGAGTTCGTTAAGCATGATGTTGGCGAGCAAAGGGCTGAGCGGACCGCCTTGGGGTGTCCCTTCTTCGGTTCGCTCCAATGCTCCGTCTTTCATGACCCCTGCGTTGAGGTAGCGGTGGATTAGTGATATTACTCCGTTGTCCTTTATGGTTCGTTGCAGTATCTCTATAAGCTTGGCATGGTCTACGGTGTCGAAGAAGCGTTCAAGGTCTATGTCAACGACATATCTGTAACCTCGCTCCACTATCTTCGTTGCCGCTACCATCGCCTGCTTCCCGCTCCGCTTGGGGCGGAAACCGTAGCTTTCCTCGCTGAACTGATGTTCATAGATTGGAGTAAGTACTTGGGCAATCGCCTGCTGTATCACTCGGTCTACCACCGTGGGTATTCCAAGCTGACGCTTGCCACCGTTGTCCTTGGGTATTTCCACCCTGCGGACGGGGTTCGGACGGTACGTCCGTTGGCGGATGCGCTCTGTCAGCTGCTCCCCTTGCGCTTTGAGATAGTCGAGCAAGTGGTCGCAGTCCATGCCGTCAACTCCTGCCGCCCCTTTGTTGCGTTTTACTTGTAGATACGCCTTGTTAAGATTGGCAGGTGACAGTATCGCTTCCAACATCGGGCATTCTGTCTTTGGTTGTTCCGCTGTGAGATAGCCGTCGGCCACGCGCATGAAAGTCTGCACCCCCTCGTACTTTTCGGCTTCCGGCTTATTGCTCGGAGGGCGGCTATCGCTCTGTGTCGATATTTTCTGCATTCTTCCTTTCATTTGATAGTATTTGTGGTTACTCACTCGGTTGGGTTCAGTCCTTCCTCCGCACTATCCTTGCGGAGTACTATGACCTCGGCTGACTTCTCACGGCAAGCTTTACTCCGTCGGCTTTGAAGCTTTGTTATCTCCACCGCGTCCGTGAGACCTCCCCAGTTAAGAGCATAATCTTTCCGCCTTATACCCGCTTGATTTACAGCCTCGGTTCCGTATAGCTATCGGACTTTGGTTTCTATTGCAACCTAATCCACCTTGGACTGCCTTAATATCAAGTTTCTGTACGTCAGGCCAGACGTTTGCCGCCGACTTCCTTCAGACCCTGCGTCACCACAGGCACCTTGTCTTTGGCCATGCGCTTCCCGCTATAAGGGCGCGTTCGGGACTTTCACCCGTTAGATTATGCCCATGCTGGGCGAACTACAAAAAGCGTGCAACTCATTGAATTGCACGCTTTCTATATCAATTAAATTATCGTTGTTTATCGAACCTTATTTCACCTCCTCGGTAGTGTTTCACTGAGTGTGTCTCCGCCTCTCAGACACACTCAAAGAAACAGTATCACCTCCTCGAATATCAAAACAGTTAATAATCAATATTTACGGCAGTATGTAACAAATATGTCTATGTGGCTTGATATGTAAGAATAGGGAATAATAGGAAACTAATAATAAATAGTCCCATAATCCCTATACTATAAAACATTTGTGCCATTTAGTTAGATATCCCATAAAAAGCATCGTTTTGTATCGTTACCTCTTACCTTTGTTGGGGTCGGCTTTATCAATCAATTTCAAATTACAGATTTTTCCAATTTTCTGTTTTTCGCTTCTCTCGACAGTATTATGATAGACATAATGTAATGCCCGAGCTCTAAGAACCTGTTGTGCAACAGGATTTCCATTAAACTCATGGTACAAATTACGCAATTCGGTTATATTAAGTCTTTTCCCATAATAAGATTTTATGGTAAAAGAAACTAAACGCGCAGCAGGTGTACCTATTTTTTCTGCCACTCCATCATATATCTCATCTAAATTTTTTGTTCCGACAGAATGTGTGAGATTAGAAAAGTTATATAAACAGAATTTATATACAAGATAACCTACCATTTTGCCAATTTTCTCTCGTAAAGAATGATAATCAATATTTCTTCCTTTAGATTTCGCTTCATCAATAAAATATTTCACCATTTCATCAGTTTCTTTCTGTACCATAGAAGCGAAAGAACTAACAATGCGGAAACTTGTAGTATAAGTTTATACCAATAATTCTTGTATCTTTTCTTTTTTTATGTTTGAACTTTCGTTTTTGACAATTTGTCCGAGAATTTTTATAGAACGCATTGCGGTTAGCACTTCCATTAATTGTGGATCTTTCTCTATTTCTTGTATTTCTTGTACAATATCACGATTAGTCTCTTCTTTCTCTGCCTTTCGCTCTGCCACTTCAGCCTTTTGTAAGTTTTCAAGACGTTTCTTCTTAGGATCCTCATTCTGAATCATAACCTTTTGCCTTACATCTTCGATGATTCCAGTTACATCTGCATACAATTTATCATCTTTTGAAAGTGTTACTGGTTTCATATTTTCTAACGGAATGGTGCTGGTAATAAGTAGGTTATCTATTAAACTGTAATCCCTCGTATGATATACAAGGAATATAAGTATATGAGAATATTCCTCATTGTGCAAGTTAAGACACATCTTTTCCACCATGTTTTTAGCTTTAGCATCCTTGTTGAAGTATTCTGCCAATTTTTCTGCTGCAAGATAATAATATATATATTTACTGGAGAATGTGATACTACCATATTCTTCCTCTAAAATATTTGCATTTATCAAATCTTTCTTACAAGATTCGGGAGATTTATAAAGGAATACATACGTATTCTTATATTCCCAGAATATTTTTTCAAATTCAGCAGATGAAAAGGTGTAATTCAAATCATTTTTTTTCAAATTGTTTGTATGCAATATAAGCTAAGAAAGCCAATAGCTGCTTCTGTTTCTCAGGTTCTATTTCTACCGAATCTAGTGAAGAAATTAGCAACGACTTATAACAATATGCATAATATGTCTGATGAACTTCTTGCCTCTTTGCAGCTTGATTCAAGTTCTGCAACAAAGATAACAGATAGAATGGATATGGTGATAAAAATTGTTCTCCGAGAATTGAACTGACGATATCAAAAATTTCTTTCACTTCCTGTTCTAATGTCCTATCATCAAGTGTTTCATAATTAGCACCCAATCTCTGCCATTTCTCTATTAATAGATTCCGTTTGATACTACCAAAACTTAATATTCTGTATTGGCGGTACGTATCTTTCAGCTCAGTATTAGGCAATATTTGTGACATTTTAAGTCTTTCGTCAGTTGTCACTATGATTGTTTCAAACTGATTCAATGAACTTTTATATATGGTTTGGATGCTGTCTCTATTAAGAGAAGACCTATTAAGATTATCAATTAAAAGAACCTTTTTGCTTCGTTCCAATTGCTTATAGAAATCATACGGACGAGACTTATAGTCATATTGCTGTTTATAATTTTTCTCTAATAACCCATTGAATTGTTTTAAATCTGAAATATCTTTACCTTTTAGTATTATAGGATATATACCTGTTTTCAACATACACAGATAGAACATCTTTAATAATGAAGATTTTCCACAACGTGATGCACCTTCTATAATAAAAATTCTTGTATTCTGTTTTTTATTTTTAGCCAAATCTTCTGAATCTAAATATGCACCATATTCGTCTTCTTTATTTAGCTCAGGCTCTAAATCTGGGAAAATATAACAATCACTTAGGCGTAAATCACCTACAACTGGATGGGTGATTTTGATTGGTAATTTCTGTAATTTATCTTCAAAGTCTTTACGCAACTGTAGTCCTCGGAATTTATTACGTATAGCAAACATTTCAATAGTATCTCTATATAAGCACGTATCTGGCTGTACAGAATGTTGATATTTCAGAGTATGCTTTTCACATTCTAAGGTCTCTGTATCTATAACATTGATATAATACTCCGAAGAAGAACCATACTGAAAAGCAGCTCCTTCAAGATAAACGAGTTGCTCCTCTCCTTTTAAGTTATTCTCTAATCTCTCTTTTCTATCATGCTCGTGACCGCAAATAACAATATCAGATGTCTCAAATATATGTTTCTCGAATAATTTCTTATTGTTAGTACTAGGAGAGAGCCAACCTGAATTATGATGAAATATTGATATAGTAATATTATTTTGACTATCAACAGAAGGTTGCAAAAATTTATCTTCTGGTACCATAAGCCCACCTACAACCTCGTGTATTTTTGTACAAAGGCTTGTATTGTAGCAAAGGAAGGTTATTGTATATTCGTCGTTAAGTTTGAAACTTATCTCATGGCTGACACGGTCTTGTATTTCTCTCCCTGTGAGTTCCTTAGAAAATTCCCAAAAGCCTTTCTGCGCTTCCAGCAACACCGTACTTATCTGTTCGTGAACAGAACTTGTGTCTTTTAATGCACTTGAAATAAGAGCATCTCGTAGAGGTTCTGAATTCGATAAGGAACAATCATGATTCCCGGGTACTATAATATAGTCGATGTTTTTTACGACATCATTATTCTTTAAAATTTCCTTTTCCAATTTGTTGAAAAAGGAAAGTGTTTCTGCATATTCTTCAGTTCTGCCTTTATTCGCAATATCTCCAGCAATTGCCATAATAATTTTATCACAAGAATCTGTTACGGTTCTTGCAGATTTTGCTATTAACTTCATGCGAGAGATTATAAAATCTTTTGAACTTGCCAAATGAATATCCGATATTTGTATTATTGCTACTTTCATATTTTATAAGTTTCTTGTTGTATTTTTGTTTTTGAATTTACCTCTGCTCTTTCTCAAATTGTTATTGTATATATTTTTTCATATAGTTTTTATTTTTTTACCATTCCCCATTCACAATATTCATCAGTCCTTCGAAGCTGTCCACCTTACCATACTTGAGTTGCGAAGATGACAGCTGGGTGAAGAGTTTTTCGGCACAAGCAATCTTACCTTTCTCTATTCCACGTAAATCGAGGGATGACATGCTTCCTTTAGTCTCTGCTACGAAATAGATATGTTTTACACTATCTTCCTGAAAGGCTATCGCCCAATCTGGAGAATAGTTGCCTACGGGTGTGGGGATATGGAAACCCTTGGGCAGTTTGGCATACACGACCACCTCCTTGGCTGTGTCGAGATGCTGCACGAACTTGCGCTCTACACTTTCTGTGGCATTGCCATCGGTGAAGACATAATCCACGATGCTCTTCTTGCCCTCGTATGCCTTATCCATTATTGTATGCTTCTCTTGGGTAAAAATGTCACTGGAGTACTCACCGCCCACCTGGTTGTAGCTGATATGCTCTACGATGATGGTGGCTTTCTGTTCCATAATCAGCCTTGACACCTTGCGGATGAATTCCTCGGGATTCACCTTGTAGAGGTTGAATTTCGTGGGAAGTATTTTCGTAAGGATGGTTGCCACAGTCTTGCGAGTCAGTTTGGTGTTGGCACCAATCTTACCCAGCAGGTCATACTTCACTGTACTTACCACATCAGTGCGCAACACATTATGGTCTGCCGTATCTTCATGGAGCATATTTCCATGCTCCATGTCATCATGAGTGAGGCTGTCTTTTTGCTCACCGCGTGTCACCACATAGCTCAAGCGCGACACATTCAGTTCCTTGTCTATGGCTGCCACTGCCTTGCTGATGAGTTCCTCGCTGTCAAAATCCACGGTGTAGGCATACTTATGATTGATGCGGTGCCATAGTTCCTGAAACTCTTTCTTGGTAAAGTTGTCGTTAAGTTTGTTCTCCGGAGTCTGTGGTTTACTGCCATCGTCTATCATGTCATCAAGAACCTTCGGGTTGAAGATGCTTTGCACACGCTTATACACCTGTTCGGTATAGGGTCGCAGGTCGTCGTCCAATGGTTTCAGTGTGCCGCTTTGCAAATCAATGTGGAACTGCTCTTTCACCTCTCCTATTTTGGTGATATAGTCGTTATTACGCAACTGGTAGTAGATGTCCTGTGCCTCGACATTGGTCACGATATGCTTCGTTCCGTCGGGCATGGTGAATATCTTGCCCGTAAAGAACTCCATATCGGCAAGCATTGGGCGGTCGTAGAGGTCGGCACGTATGTCTTTCTGCAGGTCGCTGACGAATGAGGCATAGCCCTCACTCGCTATCACCGTCAGACGGTTTACCTTGTGTACCTCGTCGGGCAGTATGTCACCATCCTGCCTGATGCCACGGCTATCCACACAGAGGCGCAAGCCGCGTCCCACCTCCTGCCGTTTCTGACTGATACTGTTCGACTGGCGTAGCGAACATATCTGAAACACATTGGGGTTGTCCCATCCTTCACGTAGAGCTGAATGGGAGAAGATGAAGCGCACAGGCTCGTCAAGACTCAGCAGCCGTTCCTTGTTCTTCAGGATAAGGTCGTAGGCCGAAATGTCATCGGCTGTGTCAGAGCCTCGTTTGGTCTCGCTGTTCACCGAACGCCCTTTCTTGTCGATGGAGAAATAGCCCGTGTGAGTGTCCTTCACGGTAATACTACCAAGGTAGGACATATAGTCGGGATTGAACATGTTCTGCTGTTCGTTCAGCTCCGCCATATATTCCTGCTCGAATATCTCGCCGTAGTGTCCAAGCAGTTGCTGTCCGTCCTCGTCATACTTGCGGTAGTTTGCCACCTCGTCGATGAAGAAGAGCGACAGACACTTGATGCCACGCTTGAAAAGCCCAGTTTCCTTGCGGAAATGTGCCTTGATGGTCTCGCGTATCTGTATGCGCGCCTTATGGTCGGCGGTCACATTGCCCACCACATCCTTTATATATAATGTAGTGCCATTTCCGAAGGTGATACTGCTGCGTGAGGGCAACATGGTATCTACGTGTATATCCGTCACGACATAGCCCTTGTACTGCTCCATATGTCCTGACAGGAAATATAGGTCGTCACCCTCCGAAAGATTCTTGTAGTCACGCTTTATGTTGCCCGACTTGTTCTGTAACTCCATCTCAATGCGTGCCTGTGGTGCCTTGTCCTTGGAGAGGATGATGTCAGCGAGGTAGAGATAACCATCTGTTCCCTCCAGATTCTTCAGTTCAAAGCCCACCACCTCTATCTTCTTCACCAACTTCTGATTGTAGGCATCCAGCGCGTCAAGTACATACACAGGATTGTGCGTCTCCTTGTGTGTGGCGGAGTAGTTGAGCGTGAAGAGCGGGTTGAAGCGTGCCAGTGCCGTCTGTGTGGCAGCACCTCCCATCTTCTGCGGTTCATCGAGAATGATGATTGGGCGGTTGGCAGCAATCACATCAATAGGACGACGTGAGCGGAACGAGTCGCGCTTGTCGTAGATGATTCGTGCAACCTTGTTCTTTGCTCCCTCCTTCAGTGAGGTGTTGAAAGCCTGGGTGTTGATTATCATCACGCTGATGTCAGCACTCTGCGAGAAAGTGTCGATGTCGCCGAGGCTGTCGGAGTTGTAGATGAAGTAGCGTGCCTTCTTGCCATAGAGTTCCATGAAATGGTCGGCAGTGATGTCGAAGCTCTTCTTCACGCCCTCACGTATGGCAACACTGGGCACCACCACAATGAACTTTGTCCATCCATAGCGTTTGTTGAGTTCAAACAGTGTCTTGATATAGACGTAGGTCTTTCCCGTTCCTGTCTCCATCTCCACATCGAGTTGGCAATGACCAAGTTTCTTCACCACGTCATTTGATAGATGGATATTGCTTTCGGTCTGTATATGATGGATGTTCTTCAGCAGCGTCTCCTCGTCGAGCACAATATCTGCATTTTTATAACCGGTATCCTCTTCGTCATACTCAAACTCTTTCACTTCCACACGCTTACCGCCCTGTTCCACATATACCTTGCCATGGTCTATCTTGTATTCCAGAAGACCGAGGTTAGGCTGTCCGTCGAAAACGCGCACCACGTTTTCGACGGCATCAGTCTGATATTGTTGTATTTTGAATTTCAGTTTCATTGTCATTTGTTTTGACGACAACAGGGACAACTTGGAACTACTTTCCTTCTTGTCGTATTAGTTGTCTCGGTTGTAGTAGTTATTTCAATTCATTCAAGAGTTGGTCGAAGTCGGACAGGAAGGTCTGATCCTGGATTACTCTATACTTCTCATATTCACCCCATGCCTTCTCTTCTGCCTGTTCATGGGATATGCTTCCTGCATCGGGAAGAATGTCATGATCATTGATGGACAGGAATTTAACCAGTTGTTCCTTCCAGTCCTTCATCGACATGAGCTGTTGACGCTCCGCCTTTAGTTCCGCTATATCTACAAAGGCGGTGGAAAGCAGTTCAAGAGAATGCACTTCCTTCTCCGACAGGTAATTCTTGGCAATGGTCACATCGCTCTTCCTGATTCTGCCATCGGGGGCATTCTTCCAAGTGGTCAGTCCCATATATGGCTTTTCGGCATTGGCGCGGTCATATACGATTTCCGCTGCCGTCTGATGGGTGACGGCATAGTGCATCATGTTCTGCACGGTCTTGTAGAAAAGACGTGTAGTCTCGCTGTTCTTGTCGTAGTCGTAACTGCACTCGGCATAGATGTCGGTTATCTTCTGATAGTAGCGTCGCTCGGAGGTGCGTATCTCACGTATGCGGTCGAGCAACTCTTCAAAGTAATCCTCGCCAAAGATTGTCTTGCCTTTCAGCCGCTCATCGTCCATCACAAATCCCTTGACAATGAATTCCTTCAACACCTTGGTTGCCCAAATGCGGAATTGCGTGGCTTCATAGCTGTTTACCCTATATCCCACAGCAATGACGACATCCAGATTGTAGAGCGTCACACCCTGCTCATCCCATTGTTCCGAAGGAATCAAAATCTTTTTAATACAGTCGGACAAATGGAGTTCTCCATTACTCTCTATCTGTTTCAAATGATAACTGATGTCTGCATTGGTAACTCCAAACAGCCCTGCCATCCGTTGCTGCGACAGCCAGAAAGTATCCTGATTAAATAGCACGGAAACATTCACCCTGCCTGTGGAGGAGCGGTAGATGAGTACATTGCCTTCCAATCCTTTGGCAAGTTCCTTTCCCTTCAATGCCCCTTGGAAATAGTCCCGTGCCATCTTCACCATCGGCTTGCGCTGGTCGGCATTGCAGGCGATGCCCATACATGCCACACGTGAAAGCAACACGCTTGTCACACGTCGTGTTGTGCCATTGCCCAACTGCGCCATTTCTTCTATCTCACAGAAATGTCCGTTGCGGTCCAGTCCTCGCTCCACCTGCATGGCATGAGCCACTTTGTCTATGAGCCGCTCGAAGTTCCAGTATTTCGTGTAGCCCATAGTCTTAGCAAGCTGACGGGAGTTCCACCACTCATTGCCAGCCTCATCTGTCTGCTTGATTGCCTCGAAGGGCGATTTCAGTTCTTCCGCTTCCATCTTTTACAATATTTTGGTTACAGTATCGGGTGAATAGGTCTTGAATATCTGCTCGAAATTGGTGGCAGTACTGTCGTTGGCCATGGAGGTGTCGCGAAGCACAGCATAGAGTGGATGCATCTTGGCGATAGCGGTAACAACCTCATCCGTCACGTTCTTGTCGAAACAAGCTACGAGATAGCCGTCTGCCACATTGTAGATGGTTTTACCAGCTACAACCTCTGTTGCAATTTTGCTGTCGAGCGTAGCACCCAACTCCAGCATCACTTGGAAGAGCAGGTCTTCTGCCGTGCGGTCTGGCTTCACATTATCCACCAATGAGAACAAATCTGCTTGATTGATGTCCTTCGGAGTATAGTAGATGTCCTCCATATTACTGCTATCCAACTTCAAGACACGGAAGCCGGTGTCAAGGTCTTGCGTTGTCAATGAACTGTCTTCCTTTATCTTCTTGCCGGCACGACGGATACGTTCCTTGCCTATCTCGCAGATGTTTTTGTAACCAGTCTTGTATGCTTCGCTCTTTTCATCTGTAACCTCTGGAAGTTGCACCATGATGAACTTACGATTTCCTCCATCTTCGGCATTTAGTTGCATCACGGCATGGGCTGTGGTAGCAGAACCAGAAAAGAAGTCGAGGATGATAGAATCACTCAAAGTGGTCTGCTGAAGGAAATCTTTAACTAACAAAGACGGTTTAGGGAAGTCAAACCAATGACCATCCAATAATGCATGTATTTCTTTTGTTGCGGTATTAGTAAAAATACCATTCTCTATAATGGAAGAGAAACCTGGAAGATTATCATCCGATAATTCTGATAAAAATACTTTTCGTCTTGGTCTTCCTTGTGGCGTATCGGGCCATAGGACTCTTTCACTTTCAATAAGTTTGGTCATAGAGTTTTTATCATATCGCCATCCCTTTTCCGGACACCCATAGTTTATGCCATCTTGAGGATTAATAAGATTATAGTGTAAATTGGGCCTTGCATCTTTCGTTGCAAGTCCAACCATGTTTGCACTTGTCCATGGACCACGAGGATCATTATCAGGATTTTTATATTGTTCTGTTTTTCTTTCTGTTCCTTTGAAAACCCTATCACCTGATTTTTTTGAATAGCAAAGAATATACTCTGAATCTATAGATACACCAGTGATGTTTCTGTTATCTTTATTTTGGCGACTCTTCCATATAAAACAAGCCACGAAATTACTTTCTCCAAATATCTCATCACAAACTCTTTTGAGGTTTTCCTGTTCATTGTCATCAATCGAAATAAATATCACTCCATCATCCGCCAGCAAGTCCCTTGCCACCTTCAGGCGCGGATAAATCATGTTAAGCCAGTCTGTATGAAAGCGACCGTTGCTTTCTGTGTTGGTAACGAGACGGTTGCCCTGCTCGTCAAATTGCCCTGAGTTGGCAAGATATTCGGCAGAGGATTCTGCAAAGTCATCCTCATAGACAAAGTCGTTACCTGTGTTGTAAGGAAGGTCGATATAAATCATTTTCACTTTGTGGAGATAAGTTTCCTTCAGGCATTTCAGTACATCAAGGTTGTCTCCCTCAATATAAAGATTCTGCGTATTGTCGAAATCCACGCTCTCCTCACGGCAGGGACGCAGTGCGGCATTGACAGGTGAGTTGGCAAGCAGGATAGCCTTTTTCTTGTCGGGCCAAGTAAACTGATAGCGTTCCTCACGTCCGCTGATGATGACATCCGAGAGGTTCTGCTGCAACTTCTCGAAATCCACTTTGCGCACCAGTTCCCCTGTACGCTCATCAATCGTCTCTGTCACACAGTCAGGAAACAACTGCTGTATCTTTTCTATATTCTCTTGCACTCCATTGGTGCTCTGCATTCTGAGTTTATCCATTGTTATACAATTCTTATTTCTTTAATAGTCGTATCAATAGTTTTTAATACTTCGCTAAATTTATAACTAATCCGTTGACAACAAACAAGTTAATTAATAAATTCCAGCAAAACAGAATAGGTCAAGTAACTGATTTTCATCACCTTTAATGGTATCCTACCACACATTAAAGCCATGAATAAGACAGCACTTGACCAATATGAGGAAATCGTAACCGATGCTTTGAAAAGTTGTCCAGCGAAGTTACGCAAAAGTTTTAAAACAGCATTCATCCAACTCATGATTTTGTATATGGTACTGCCAAGAAAGATTAATTTCACCCAAATGGGGTGTTGCTCTGACAACTCGGAACAACGCTTCCTGCAGTTGTTTGAACGTTAGTTTGACTGGATGCAGTTCAACCTCAGCCTTATGCGGCGACAGTTTGGAGAAGTGCCAGAAAAAACATTGCCATAGACGCAAGCTACATTTCAAAGTCGGGCAAGAAGACTCCTTATATCGGCAAGTTCTGGTCGGGATGCGCTTCCGCAATGAAACGAGGATTGGAAATTCTCGGTATCGGTGTTATCGACATTGACAGTCTGGACTGTATGATGCTGCATGCGGAACAGACATCAGACAAGGCATATCTGGAAAAGCAAGGCGAAGACTACAATCTTATGGACTAGTATCTTGACGTACTCCGCAAATACAGGGACAAGCAGCTCGGCATAACACGTCATGTCGTTGCAGATGCTTGGTTCTCAAAGGCAAGGTTCGTCAATGAAGCCTGCCTGTCGGGATTCCATGTCATCAGCCGCCTGCGTGATGATGCCGCCTTGTGGTATTCACATGACGGTGTCCGCACAGGCAAGCGGGGACGACCGCCCATCAAAGGTCAAAAGATTGATTTTGACAAACTCGACATCCGGCGTTGTGAAGTTCTCGACATTGAAGGAGGAAGGGCCTACTCAGCCAAGACCTATTCAAAGGCAATGAGACGCAACATCAAGGTCGTGGTTCATTATCCGGAATCAGAAGGAGATAGAATCTATTTCTCCACCGATATTGACATGCCGGCCAAAGACATCTTCGAATACTACCGTACACGATTCCAGATTGAATTTTGCTTTCGGGACTCCAAGCAGTTCACCGGACCCAATGACTATCAGGCAAGAGAATTGAGGAAGCTCAACTTCGCCTTCAATGCGTCACTGACCTCGGTAAGCATAGCAAAGGTCATGCGCCAACGGTACTATCCGTCACTTTCCATCGGACTGCAAAAGTCCTATCTGAGTAACATTTACACGCTCAGAAGATTTTTTAGCAAGTTCGCTCTGAAACCGAACAGAACTTTTAATAATAAACTCATCAAAGAACTATTTGGCATAGTGGCTGGAGCCGCTTAGCAGATATGTTGAATTTTTAACGGACTATTATGGTTTAACAATAATGCGCCAATAGTCGGATTTATCAAAACCTTCGTGTGTAAGAATACCTCTTTCACGAAGATTTTTAATCTGTTTCTTGACACCATCCAAAGAGATACCCAATTCATCAGCCATATTCTCACGAGTTATCATCGGGTTAGATATAACCATATCTATAATACGTTGAGCCGTTCTACCAACAGGTTTGTTGGTGTTTCGTTTTACAGGGTACTTTTCGAGGGTACTATTTACCCTGTTGGCTATTTCTTCAACAGGTGTTCTTTCGTTTTCGTTCCAGTTCAGATTATAAAATGTGGTGTAAAAAGAGGTCGCCTCCGTTTGATATTGCGGTTCTTTTCCTTGCAGGAAATTAGGCAGTTTCTCCATAAGTTCTCGCATTTTGCGTAAGCCGGAACCACGTTTCTCCATATAGTCCAACTGTGTGAACACGTCCGCAATGACGGGATTACAGCGCATGGAAGGCACTTTGAATATATCACGGTCTTGAATTTGTGTACCGTCAAGCATAGCACCGGGTGATACCAGTTCCACACGGTCATCGTAGATGTCAATGTGTATTTCACCACCCATGATGGTGTCGTCTCTGTGAATAAGGTGATTTACCAAACCCTCAAAGATGGCACGATTGGAATAACCGGAAAGGGTAAGACGACAGTTAGGCATCTTCACCCATCCGCTCATTATGTAGTTCTTGATGAAGTCCATGCCGTATTTTAAAAGCAATACAAGATTTGTCCGATACTCTACCGAACTGATTGCATCATCTTTATATAGTCCAATCTAACGGGTGCAGAAGATACGTGATTGGAATACAGTACAGTTATCCACAAACAACAGTCCGGCATTGGTCAGTTTACCGTCAGGAGTTACCAAACCAAATGATTCCAAATATTTGTCATTCCATTCCTGATGAGTTTGCTCACGGAATGTATCGGCAAGGATTATGAAAGATTGCTTGATGGCCTCCACTTGGGCAGGAAGAGAATCCCATGTCATGTGCGTACCTTTTAATACCAATGAAAGCAGTTGTTGCGAATTACATTCTACACTTTCATTGCCCACTCGTACATACGCAGTACATGTTCCATCCTAATAATAAGGTGTAAGCATCTACCTTTACTTTCACTTCGAGCAGCGTATGTCCTTCGTGTTCTATCGGAATGAGTTGTATTTCCGGCACAGGGTCAAGTCTTGCCTTGATGGTTTCGCTGATAAAGTCGGCATCGTCTTGTGGATTTTCTAAACCTACAACTTCTCCGTCATCGTTCACTCCATAGAAGAAACTACCACCGTCCGTATTGGCAAAAGCTGATACGGATTTAAGCCATGACTTTACTTTCTTACGTTCCAGCATTTCCTTGAAATCATAAACTAAGCATTCAGTTATCAATGTATTGTTATGTATCTGCATCGCTTTCTTATTGGTTCTTGAGTATAATTCCACACAATCATACACAAAGGTAAGGATTAAACCGTAGAACCAATGTTAAAATCATCCCGTTGTTTGTTTTTTATGCGTTTATGTTACGTTGCTTATGAAGGAAATAACTACTTTTGTTATTAAGAGCCTAGCGGCTTATGGATGTATATTTGAATTATATGTTAATTTACTTTTGATATGTCGAGCTTTATTTGTCGAATCTTTAATGAATCAGGTGTTGAACTAGGGATTAACCTTCCACAGTCGCATCCTGCATGGATGGATATGCTCAATCTGTTCTGTGGTGTAACTCCGGTTAAATGGATAGATGATAGTTCCCACAATAAACTTTTCCATTGTACCCGAAAACTAAAAAACAGAATACATGAAATCTGTAGTAGTTATAAATCAAAAGAATTTGATTTATATAAAATTGAGAATTATTTTAATTGCCAAATAGATAATACGCACTTAGCATTTCTTAGAGAGGGAGCTTTGTTAAAGGTAGATAATAGCTTGATAAAGAAAGCTATATTTATGGTTGGAAACGCTAATTTTTCCGCATCATATGATATAATATCGTATGGAGACAAGGAAGTATATACAGGACCAGATGATTTAAAGACTTGCATCTGTCGTTTCTGTGGTAAGAAATATCCTGAGGTACGTTTTAAGAAGAAAAATGCTCATGCAATCCCTGATGCTCTTGGGAATAAATTTATTTTCTGTAATGATGAATGCCAGAGTTGTAATTCTGCTTTAAGTTATATTGACAAGGAATTGACGGAATATCTTAAAATTCGTCGGTCTGAGAATAAAATTACTAACAAGAAAAATAAAATTATTAAAGTGTGGGGGCATAATTTTTACTATGATGGTCCTACTGGGGAACTTAAAATATCACGTTTGGCGATTCTTTACGAAACAGAAAGTCAATATTTTGTCAAGCTTGAAGGTGCTGATCCAATAACGCATTTAGGAATTTATAAGGCGCTAGCCAAGATTGCTATAGATTTAATGCCGCGTGATCTTGTGAACGAGTTCGATACAACAATTAACTGGATTAAGGGTTACTTTGTTCCCAAAGTACTTCCAAATGTATTTTATACCTATCGTGATTCATGCATAAGTCAGCCTTTAGCAAAGGTCTTTGTACGACATAAACAGACTGTTAATTCACAGTACCCAAAGTGTATTGTTGCATTGACTTTGATTGATTTGACTTTCTTTTATATCGTGCCATTTGGAAAGGATGAACAAATCTATGAGAGTGATTATTTAATACCTTATTTGAACTATATTATCCAAAACATCCAATTTATAGAAACAAAACCGAATATAGATAAGATTGATATGGCAGACAGGGTTGATAAAATTGCTCATGTAAAGGAATGGGTTGATAAAAATGAGTGTGAGATTGTTAATCAAAGTTATTTTAATCACACTCAAGAAAAGAACCCGAATACGGTTGACTTTCCTCCGTTCAATCCATCTCTGATAAATATCGTTAATGCTCAAGCTAAGATAGAAAATCAAACATTAAATATAAAATTAGCAAAGGATTTAAGAATTGAAGATTCTATTGTTAGCATTACTAATCAAAATTTTAATATTGATGCATCACAATCCAATTGTAATTGGTCTGGAAAAATTGCAATTCTGGCAATTTGTAATCGGGAAACTGTATTAAAAACAATTTGTAAAGTAGATGTCAGCCATAAGTGTATATCTCAGGTTTGTTCGTATGAGGCTGGAGAGATGTCTCCGTTTTTTGTTGAGTATATACTTGATGTAGCATGTAAACAGATAAAAAAAAGAGTTGCAGATAAATTTCATAAGTATGATTTCTCACAGCTTGCAGACTATCTGATGGAGTCTATGGGACATATTCAACATCCTAAGGAAGATGTAGAACAGTCAATGATGAAGCATTACAGTGAATGATATCTTAATCGCTTTCTTATTGGTTCTTGGGTACAATCCCACATTATCTACAAAGGTAAGGATAAAAACCAAAAAATCTGTTAAAATTGCCATGGACTTTTGATCATTATGCGTTTATATCACGATATTTATTAGAAAAATTACGCGAGTTCGGGATAAGATATTGCTCGTAAAAGTTGGTAATCTCGCAAATATTTCGTAACTT
>JAJPZU010000266.1 GCA_021204165.1 Prevotellaceae bacterium | reverse complement strand
GCGTGCCAGAGGGCTTGGAATTTTAACATTTGACAAAATCAAAAAGTAAGTATTTAAGTATAAAAACCGACAAAATGAAAGCACAAACAACAAATCATCCTTCATTTTATCAAAACAAAACATACCTCAAAAAAGAGATGTCAAAAATTTTTTTATGGGAAGCATTTTCATCCCTGCTCAAACATGAAAAAGACAGTTCGGAATGAGATAAATACCCTAAAGTTCCAAAAGAGGGAAATAATATGCTCCATAATCTTGTGAATTGTGCCACAAGATTATGGAGCAAGTATGGGGTGTGAAAAGATGCTTACTCTATGTCCTCAGCCATTTTCATGCCCAGATTAAAGGCTGATTCCAACTCAACAGGGAACACATCATCCCGATATTTTCTCTTGCTTTCCTCATCGAATACCTCAACGGCATACTTGGAATAATCGGTGAACTGATATGTGTTGAACGCACAGAGTCGATTTGGTCGATTGAAAACGTGTCCGATGAAAGATTCTATGTTTGCAATAACAGCTTCCGGGAACATTTCTTTTGGTACATTCATGGTATATATGGTTGCCACATTACATCGTTTTGGTGCAATCGTTTTATAACCTGCCTCATAAGTAGCAAACGGGAAGATAAGTCTTTCAAGAAAGGCTTTCATTTGTGCGGATATATCCATCAGGAAAATCGGGGATCCAAGCACAAGAATGTCTGTCTGAGCTGCTTTTTCAAGAACCGGCATTATCGAATCTTTGACTGAACAATGACCGTAATTTTTTGAGCCTTTGAGCTTACAAGCGAAACAACTATGGCAACCTTTGAAATCGAAGTCATACAGGTTGACGGTTTCCACAGTTGCATCTTGCAACTGTGATTTAACACCCCCGGCAAAAGCACGACACATTTTCGCCGTGTTCCCGTCCTTGCGAGGGCTTCCGTTGATAATGATTACAGAACTCATATATTGTCGAATTTACTTGCAAAGTAAGTGCATTATTTTTACCTTTACAAGTACGCACCAAAAAGTGACATAGTAACCAAAAGGAGTAAATTATGGAAGAACAAAACAATACGGATAAAATATTTTTTCATGGAAAAGAATATTTTTGTACGCTTGACCTCGCTCTTGACAAAATAGGCGGCAAGTGGAAAATCATAATGATTTATATGTTGCAAAATGGAGCTTTACGTTCATCAGATTTGCAACGTAAAATGTCTGGAGTGTCAAATAAGATGTTTACTCAAACTGCACGAGAATTGGAATATGACGGCTTGATAAAACGAGAGGTGTATCCAGTTGCTCCTCCTCGCGTAGAATACTCGCTGACACCAGTAGGACAATCTATATTGCCCATTGCAAGAGATATAGCTGAATGGGGTAAGCAATTATTAGATGATAAATTATAAAAACTCTCAAGGTAGTTATTGCATAAAAATGGATGTCACCTGATTTACCGGTTCTTATTGATGCTTTCTGGTAAAAACATAGGTAACCATACAACAGGTTCTTTCACGGACACTCTTAACATCGAAAAACTGACAGAAGACGAATTGACACTGAAAATCATTATTGCCGAATATTGCCTTGTAAAGAATATCCGCGAGAATGTTCTGAATGTCACGACCCGTATTCAGCGCACCTTGCAACATCCATATGGTCTTTTCCTTCTCTGCTGTCGCCCGGCTCACCGCCATGCTGATTGCTCCCCGGTCTTCTGTTCCCGAAACAGCCGAAGAGCATCATTTCTACAAAACATAAAAAATATTGGCAGGTACGATATAACATACCTGCCAATACAATATAGAAATCATTAACTGCCTACCCTACCGAAACGCATCCCATTCATTCACAGAAGAAATAAACGCTTCATAAAATAAAGTAGGTATTCAGTCGGAAACTATTTCAAATACCACTTGTCCGGATTCATCAGAACAGCCTTCATCGCTTCTTTATTACTGAAACGCGCAGATACTTTTTCAGCCATATATGCAGGGTAATCATTGCGATGGCGAGCCACACGGAGCAAATCAAAGAAGCGGTTTCCTTCAAAAGATGTCTCTGCCGCCATTTCATCGACAATGTAATCTTCCACGAAAAGGATTGAATCGGAAAGAGCCATAGCCTTATCCTCTGCATTGTCGGATGGCAACAATACAGGTTCACCGGTTTCTTCATCCGTAGCTTCTACATAACGTGTGTAGTCGGGTATCACATAATACTCCTTATCAAGAGCTATTCCACGACCACATCCTCGGATAGCGGTGCCTTTATTGGCATTGCCGTCTGAATTGTGAATCCAGCCGAAATCTGTGAACGTTTCACCGGTCAGCTCTCCCTGACTCACTTTTGAAGCATCAGCCAGATTCTCGGCTGTAAGTCCGTATTTCAGCACAGCAAATGCCATGGAAGGTTTTCCCATACGGTTAAGTGCTTCTGCAAAGCGCAGATAAACCAGAGGAGTACGATAGAGAGGAATGACACGGGTAAACATCAATCCCGTAACCGCCTCGTTAAGAGGGTCACGCCCATTCTCATTGACAGATGCAGCTATATTATATTTTGTGATATATGCTCCGGTACGTTTCCCAAGTGTAATATCACCAAACGAAGAAGGAGTTACCTTGCCGGAAGAAGCAATAGCTTCTCCACGAAGATCGCCTTCAAAGTAAGAACCAATGGTCAGTGCACCGGCTTCTGCATAAAAGTGCATCTTATGGTTCATCGCACTGATGAACGACTCAGCCGGCACTATCGAAGGATTGTCATTAAAGGCATGACGTATGAGCAGAGGATGGTAGTCTTTGGCATCCGAACTATAGACCAGACCTGCCAGCATCTCTTGCATATAAGAATTGGAATGATTAATATATACGGATGCACGAGTATCACGTGCCCAATTGTTGGCATAGCTTTCAGGCACAGTGAGTTTGTAGTGCTCAATCTGCTTGTAATACATCGAAGCAGCCTCTTCGTAACGGTTAAGGTAAAGATACAAATCGCCAAGCACAAGAGGTACAGGGATGAACATCTTGGCAGAAGAATATCCGTCGATAGTTCCATAGTCAAGCTGACGCACGTCAGTGTATGGCAACAAATCTTCTATCAGCAGCTGCGCCAGTTCTTCTCCGTTCTTTACCGGATAGTCCTTCATAGAAGCCTCGAGACTGAGAATCGGCTTATCAATCCAACGAACTTCCCCGTATGCAAGCAATACCTGCCAGTATGTCCATGCACGTACAGCTTTGATGGCTGCATATTCAGGAATCATCACCTTGTCCTGATAGATAGTTACAGTCGTATCCATGCGTGCAATGGCATAGTTGCAGTTATTGATTATATTGTAATAATCCTGCTGCATACGATAAGAGTTGTCAGATGTCACAGCAAAGCTGGAGATATCCTGAAGTTCCTTGGAAGCCTGCGATGTTGCCTCCATAAGATCACCGCGAAGTTCGCCGAAAACCACATAACGCTCCCCTACTTTCTGCAACTGGGAAAGTATTCCCATGATGGAATAAAGCGAATCGTTGGGTGAATCGAGCTTATCGCCTTTATCAATCGTCACAGATGAAGAGTCCGTGTCAAACACATCATCACATGAAGTCAATGCCCCTCCCAGAAGCAAACCTGCCGCCAGACTCAAGGCAAGTTTTCCGGAATAAAGCTTTATATTCTTGAATTGCATTTTCATAATAGAAAAAGTTTTTTTATGATTACAAACTTATTTTCACTCCAATCCGGAATGAGCGTGTCTGCGGAGTAAGTCCGGCATCAACACCCTGCCAGAGAACAGAAGGTCCGAAAGAGAATTCAGGGTCAGCACCAAGATACTTGGTAAGTGTAAAGAGATTGTCCACAGCTCCCCATACCGACAGACTCTGTATGAAGTTTACCTTCAAAGGTACATTGTATGAGAGAGAGAGGCTCTTGAACTTGAGGTATGAAGCATCTTCAATCCAACGGTCAGAGAAACGCGCATTACCCATAGGGTCGCCGTATGTGGCACGCGGAATATTAGTATGCTGTCCGTCAGCTGTCCAGCGGTTCTCCATCGAAGTACTCTGGTTAATGATGTTGCTGCCTGACTCCAGACTTGCTCTCAAAGCATTGTAGGCATCGTTTCCACAAGAATATGTAAAGAGAGCCGAAAGATCGAAACGCTTATAACGTATGTCAAAAGTGAAATTACCATAGACATCAGGATTAGGGTCGCCAAGTACCACACGATCTTCTTTATCTATGAATCCGTTATGATCTTTATCTACAAAAATCATATCACCTGCACCAAACGGAACAATCTGTCCGCTTTCTGTCTTGATTGCCAAGTTAGCATTTGCAGCCTCTGCCGCATCAGAAAAGACTCCGGCTGTACGGTAACCGTAGAACACTCCGGCAGAACGTCCCTCTTCGGTAAGAATCTGTCCGTTGCAAACATCCGTAATAAAGCTGCCATTGTTGAGCTTTGTTATCTTGTTCACATAATGTCCGGCAGAAGCACCTATATTAAACTTGAAGTCTTTACGGTCTATAATCTTTGCATTCACAGCCACTTCAAATCCGTTGTTGGTCATTTCTCCGTTGTTATCCCAGAAATACTCCAGTCCTGCCACGTCATTAAGCGGTTTATAAGTGAGCAAATCTTTTGTCTTCGCAAAATAGACATCAGCAGCCAAAGTGAGGCGGTTGTTAAGCAAGCTTGCATCCAAACCTACATTAAAGCGAGAAGTGGTTTCCCATTTCAGCTTTTCATTACCAATATTGGCAAGTACAAGTCCGGCTGTATTCTGTGCGAAAGCATTGCTCGTCTGATAGGTACGGTTGGCAAACACAGGAAGCCTGTCGTTACCTGTAACACTGAATGAAGCCCGTAACTTCAGGTTGTCTATGCCATGTACATGCTTCATGAACTTCTCAGAAGAGATGAGCCATGATGCCGACACAGACGGGAAGAAAGCCCAATTCGTGCCACAAAGGTCAAGCCCGCCGGCATCGGAGCCAAAGCGTGAAGACGAAGCAAGCGACATGCCTACATTAAGGAAATATTTGCTGAGGTAAGAATAATCAGCATCAAGATACCATGTACCCTCTCTGTCCGTATATTCATCTCCGTCAAGAAAACGCAGATTGCTGTTTGTATTGGCAAGAGCTTTCATAAAGTCAGAACCGGTGTTGTATCCTCGCCCTGCGGTATATTTATAATAATTGTTATAGAAATATCCTCCTATCTTTGTTTTCAATTCGTTCTGATAATTGCTGAGGATAGTCCAATCAACATGCAAATCGGCAGACAAGGTTGATTGACGAGACATGAAGTTGCGAACCTCATTCAATGCTGTAGCATATATTTCTCCATTGCTGTTGTAGAGAGGTTCATCAGCCACTCCTGCATCTGGAATGAAGACATCTTCATTTGCCTTGTCCCATGAAAATCCAAAAGCAGCAGACAAAGACAACTTGTCTGAGAACTTGTATGTCGGCGCCAAGTTCAAGTTAAACCGATATTTGTCCAATGACGGAATCCCATCACCAACCAAAGCCAGCGGATTGCCCACATTCAGTTCATCGGTATCGCTGAGACGATTCGTGAGCATTCCCGAACCGTTGCGCTGCCAAGGGCCATAGAGCGGCGACTTCACAAGTGACATATAATAAGGAGAACGCACTTCATCAAGTCCGTCGAATATGGCATTAGTAGAAGTCTGTGCATAAGCTATATCGGCAACTACATCAAAATTTTTCATAAGATGAATGTCGGAGTTAAACCTGACATTCAGACGGTCAAAGCTTGTACCATCAATATTTCCGTCATTCTTTGCATAGCCAAGCGAGAAACGGTAAAGGGCAATGTCATCACCACCACTAACCGAGATGCCATAGTTTTGAATCATGGAAGTCCGATTCACCTCGTCCAACCAATCGGTATTGTTGTGAGTGTCCCAATAATATGACTTCGACGGGTCATCATTAATGAAGTGAAACTTGGCAATATCACTTGCATTCATTCCACGCATCACGTCTGTGGCATAAAGTTTATAGGCAGAAGCATCCATCACCGGTATAGACTTAAACGGAGTCTGGAAACCGACAGAAAGATTAGCCTCAATCTTAGTTGCCATATCTCGTCCACGCTTGGTCTCAATGATGACTACACCGTTGGCAGCTTTTGCGCCCCAAACAGCAGAACCATTTTTCAGTACCGTAACCTTGTCAATATCGTCAGGGTCAATCAAATTCAAAGGATTGTTATGAAAATTATCCATCACGCTCACAGCGGTTTCCTGCATCTGCCATACAATGCCGTCAACAATAAAAAGAGGCTGGGCGGAAAGATTCAACGAGTTGAGTCCACGGATAAAGAAGGAAGAGCCGGCACCCGGAGCACCCGATGATTTCACAGTACGAACTTGTCCGTTAAGAAGCGCATTCAAGTCATCGGCAAAGTTTACAGTTCCATCAGCAAAGCCCGATATAAAAGATTCACTTTCCGGAGTTCCGTATCCGAAGTCGTAATATCCGTACCCGGCATCCATAATCACTGTAATGTCAACAGTTTCACGTCCTCTCAGTGGAACAACCTGACGAGAACACCCGGGAGCCTCAACAACCAAAGGGACATTCAAGTCCGGCAAACTTATCTCATATCTTCCTTCCTCGTCAGTCATTGCAGAGACTTTGAGATTAGGTGACGAAATACGTACACCGGCAAAAGCAGTTCCTGTATCAGACTTAACCACACGACCACTCACTTTATAAGGGAAACGCATAGTAGCCACTCTCTCTGTTTTAGCCGCCTCATCATTCTTCTCCACCGTTTGCGCATAGATCGGCAACGTAAGCAGACTGATGCCAGTGACCGTTCCGGCAGCTTTAAGTGCACGTAGATATTGTCGATTATTCATATCTTTATTTTTTATTTTACTTTTTAGATTCTGACAATGCAACAGCATATCATTTATTGTTCAATCTTAATTTATAAAGAAAATTTCATTCCACAACAGGAACAAAACGAACCCTATCTACACGAAACTTTCTTACATAGCCCTTTCTTGCATCTGAACTGCTGACCTTGGTCTTCACCTGAAGAGTCGTAGTCTCAACAATATCTGAAGCAGAATTTTTCTCATTGAGGAACCACATACCATCATAGAAATCAGCTACAGGAAGAGACACATTCTCAAATGCCTTGACAGATATAATGCCTGTTTGAGCTTCTCCTCCGACATCAACTCCTGTATTATTGTTAAGTGTTGACGTGCGTCCGTTCTCATTACGGTATCTCAACTGGAAAGATACTTTGGTAATTTCATTTGCTACATTTTCTCCATCAACAAGAGGAGATACAAAATCCACATACACATCATATTTCCCTGCAAGCGTATTTGCCACATCAAAAATGACACCTCCATCGACATTTCCGCTTGACACTTCAAGATAACTTGAATTGCTGATTCCGGAAACAAGACTGGTTATGTCTGTATTTCTGATATATGAGTTCGTACTTGACAAATTTATACGACTGTCCATATCTTCTGCCTCAACATTGATCTTGTGATTCCAAACACAAGTATCATTAAGGTTTAGACTTCCAGAAGTAAGATAAATGATGCCATTAGAAGCATCAACCATATCATACCCTTCAAAATATTCGCCAACCGGACGAATGACATTCTGTGTCACAGTAAGCAATGAATCGTATGAAGCCGCATCATTCACCTCATTTCTGAACGTAAGTCCGCCAAGTATTGCCAGACATGTCTGTGCGTGTTGAATGGAATCGGCGACATGCTGATCTTTATCGTATGTGCGGAAATATGGTTTGATGTGCTCGTATGCTTCTCTCCATGCGTTATTGTCAGGAATAATCATTGTATAGAGGGAATCTTCATTGCTTACAGCACCTATTCCATATTTGCCATCTTCAAGAAGTCTGTTGTAATTTACAAAGACCGAATCGTATGTTGTACTAAAGTCCGGACTATATTTCAATTCGTCAAAACTACTTATAAATTCATATATGTCAGAGAAACGACTGTCTGCCGACATGTATTCCATAATATTAAATTTATAAGGAATCTGACTTTCAAGCTTGTGAAGAATACCGTTCTGTGCTACGATATTCTTCTCTACCAGCCCAACCCCATTGAAGAAATCTCCGGAATAAGCCATTGATCTACCGTTAAGCATGTATATTTTTTCGGTTTCCGGAGTCGAAGTAGGATTTGAATAACGTGCAATATGATTTTTGACAAGACGCAATAAAGCCTCATCATCATTCATATCAATGGAAGCAAGAGCGTCATCCACAGGAGCCCAGACTGTATAAGTCTGTCCGGAAGTCAAAATCGAATCATAGCCTGTAGCTTTCAATATTTGGCTGAATTTGGACAGATGGCTATCGCTATCAACAATCTCCATAAGATTCTTCATAGGAAGTGCCGAATCCCTGTCGTAATGTTCATCCCAATCTTTGGAGCATGAAAGCAAAGCAAAACCGGCAATACACATACAGTATCCGACTGCCGTGTAGTTCTTTTCTATCTTATTTCTTTTTTTCATGACATTCATGAATTTTCATTTTACAATAATATCTTATTACTCACGATCTTCATATCTTATCATATCCACAGGAATATACTCCAGATAATCGGCATGAAACTCACGTCCTCCTCCTTTGTCGTCCATGTTCTTGGCACGGAACTCATGCGGACCGTATTCATCGAATCTGTACTGACCGATAATTATTCTCAGAGCACGCGACATATCACGCAATGTCTTACCTCCCTCCTGACCGGTATAAATAGAAGACGGAGCTTTCATATAACCATGATTTCGCATCATCTTATCATTCTCCACACCATTGTCCTTAGTATCCTCATCATGCACATAACCAATTCGAGGGTCATTTTCCGATCCATTATAACCAATTGTGAGGTCAACCGGAATGCCGGCTATCTGACCGTCAATAAAAAGCTGTGCTATACCACGCCATGACTCCGCACGGTATCCCAAACGAATTTCATAATTGCCGGGAGGTACAGGAAGCATACGAAGCTTGAAATCATACATAGGACCGGATATAAGCATTTCATCGGCCTGATAGTTACTCCAGTCATTAGAAGCCCACATTGTAAGCGTAGAGCCACTATTGAACCAAAAGTATTCTCCACAAAAATCAGCAGGAACCGTAGTACCGGTACCACCAACCAACTGCCAACGTATGTTGTTGTTAGTGAGCTGAGGAGGAACCGCATAGAAGTCAAAACGAATACGCTTATGAAGTACATCCTTTGTCATAACATCCTCATCATAAACAAGAATATCATTAAGTGTATGTATAAAACCATTCGCCACCTCAATATTGCTGTTCACTTCATCAAGAGTCACACTCTTTCCTGTACGCTGTGTATTGATAAAATTGCCGGCTTTAATCTCCATAAGACGATTTTTAAGCATTGTTTCATAATACTCATAACATTTTGTCTTATAGCTGGCAGCTGTAGCAAATCCTGTATAGACAAACGAACTTGTTGACATCTGACGATTCAGAATATGATATGCCACAAATTTGTTCAACGGATTATTCTCACTTTCATAATTACCTAAATCCTGATTACCATAATACTTCATAGCAAATCTTTCAAGACTCTCCAAAGTATCTCCATTTACAGCAATACCTTCCTTTTTAAGCAATTCATCCGGCTCACAGAACACAGTATAACCAAGTTTACATTTCTGATACTTACTATCAGGTGCTGGGTTATAATCAGGATCATATAATTCAAGCATATCATCCCAATAGCCACTTGCTTCGTATGCCTTTGCCCATATATTGAAGTTGCCATTAGAAGCCAGTTTCTGAAAGAATGTTTCCTCAGACGGCTCTATCACTCTGTCAACAACATGTACCACTCCATTATGCACCTCATTGTCAGCACTAAGAATAACTGCTGTCTTGTTAACCACAGTCTCCCTCTGTCCTAAATCATTGGTGCGAAATGAAATGACAATGAATCTGTCGGAAAGGCTTGGTGTAGCCAAAGAGCCCTCTTCAAAGTCTGTACTTTCATATTCTGTAGTTTCATGACGGATAGTACTGCTATACACTATCTTCTGCATCATTTCCACAGTAAGGTCATCCCAAGTTATGCCTTTTTCTTCAAGATAAATATTGATGGCATCGTTGGTTGGCGGGAAACAAGTATAATGTCCATATACAGAAAGTAAAGATGTAGCGTTACAAGCTTCCATCATGGAATAGAACATGGTCAGTTCCGGAGTGTTTTTACAGAATGAGGCAACAGTCTCTCCTGTAAATGTGTACATAGCTTCATCATCAACATTCTCACTATTACAAGACACAGCAGTCATGCCCAATGCTGTTACAGCCACAAATGCCACAGCATAGTTTGTCACCCTTCTTGTAATTGGGAAAGAGAAAAAATTCTTCTTATTATTAGTAAGTTCCATATAGTTCAATTTTTAGATATGTCAGAAGATATTTCATAGAACCTGTTCTGTTTAAGCAAAGTATTCACACGAAGTTCTTCGCTGTTAATAGGCATGTAGATGGCATCCACATCATTAAGTTTGCTCATAACCGTATTTCTATCCAGATTCATCGCCACATACTTATTTATCAAGTAGTTTGTTATTACCTGCGTAGGTGTACCTTCTCGACGCATACGTCTTACCAAATCGAAATAGCGTTTGCCTTCAAAAAGAAATTCTCTCTGCCTCTCGTTGAAGACAAGACTGCGAATCTGCTCCTGAGAAGAATATTGTCCAATGAGAGTTCCCGGTTCAAGATCTGGATTCGCACGGTCGTATGTCTTAGAAACCATAGAGACAGCCTCTGCAAGATTCGCCTCACCACCAAGTTCTGCCAATGCCTCAGCTCTCATAAGATAAATATCCGGAAGACGGTAAACAATCCAATTGTTCGTTGCGCCACCGTAGGTAAAATCAGACTCACGCACCGTTTCGCTGCTGGTATTACTACGGTATGCAATATATTTCTTTATCATAAAGAAACCGTCTTTTTCAACAAAAGCATTCTTCTGACGCAAATCAGTTACAGCAAACAAGTTAGAGTTACCAGAAAGACTGTAATCATACGATGAAAGTTTAGCATCAGTCGAACTTCCACCATAAAAATCTCTCACTGCTCCATTCTGGGTATTATTATCAAACGCAATCTCCCAAATACTTTCATCCGAATTACCGGCAAAAAATACCGTACGGAAATAAGAAGAAGCACGTTCAAGCGACAAAGGATTTGAAGAAGTGTCTAATATTTTATTGCAATAAGTTACACAATCATCATATTTTCCCATCCACAAATAGATGTCAGCAAGCAGTGCCCAAACAGCCTTACGAGTGATGCGTCCACGGTTGTATGCTACACTTGTGTATTCATCAACAGCATAATCCTCAATCTCACGCAAATCCTTCACAAGATACCCAAGCACATCACTTTCAGAAGACTGGGCAATCTGAAAAACGCGGGAGTCATCCGTATAAGGTTCCTCTGTAAAAGGAATATCCCTAAATGTCTTCAACAGCGTAAAGTAACAGAATGCACGTATTGTTTTTGCCTCCGCAAGATATTGTAACAATTCTGTTTCTGAGAAATCAGGATCTGTAGAACGAACTCCCGGAGCATATTTTATGACAGTGTTACAATAATTAATCACTGTATAAAAATCCGCCCACCGAGAATAACTGTTGTCGGCATTGATATTTGCCTCAAGCATATAAGAAAGCTCCGAATCCGTGCTTTTCCCATAAATCACATTATCAGACCGAACTTCTCCCCATACAATGAGCCGCTTCAAAAAACCCTCTTCATTCATGGCTCTGTAACATGAACCAATACCACTTAATACATCACTTTTCTTTTTCCAAAAGTCCTCAAATACCATTTCTGATTCCGGTGCATTGTCAAACCAATCCTCACACGAAGTCAAAGAAGGCATCAATGAAGTCAGCGCAAGCGCAACCATTATATTTTTATATTGCTTTCTCATCTTTTCGACTTTTTATAATTTTATTATATACCAAGATTTATACCCAAAGTGAAATAGCGAGAACGAGGTGTTCTGTTATTATCTTCGCTCACACCGATATTATTCGGCGAAATCTCAGGGTCTGCTCCCGTGTATTTAGTAATTGTAAGCACATTATTCAATGTCAGCGACAAAGTCAAAGAATGAAGCTCTACAGATTTCATCAGTTTAGGCTCAAATGAATAGTTCAGTGTAAGCTGCTTCAAACGAAGGAAAGAACCATTCTCAACAAAGCGGTCACTACCAAGCCAGTTATATCCATAATTATAAAGAGCACGCGGTATTTCTGTCATATCTCCATCCTTACGCCAACGCCAGTTTGTTGCAATAGACTGGTTGTCCGTAGAATACATATTCTCAGCATACATGCGTCCATAGTTGATAATCTTACTTCCTATACGGAAATTAAAGAAAGCATTGAATGTAAAACGCTTATACTTTATTGTTGTACCAAATCCACCGTCAAGCTTAGGGTTTGAATTACCAAGATATACTATATCAAGTTCGTCAATGGTTCCATCATGATTAATGTCCTCATAAATGGCATCACCGCCACGGAAACGATAGGCATTCGACGTACCATAAGCAAAATACATCGGCACAGGATCACCATTATTGTCAAGCACCACATTACCAGAAGCATCACGAACAACCGGCGCTGTTGCATTAGGCTTGTCAAACTGATATTCATCATACTGATATACACCTTTATAACGGAAGCCATATATTGAACCGAATGAATTGTCAATCTGCAAACGTGTCAAGTACGCACCATTACTATAATTAAAGTTCTTATTATAGCTGTTGAGCACATTCTCATCCAACTCAACAATATTGTTTCGGTAGTTGGAAAGATTGAGATTGAAGTCAACAGTCCAGTCTCCACGCTTAATCATACGGTTCGTACTAAACTCCAGCTCCCATCCGTCATTATCCATAGTTCCGGCATTAATATAAGAGATAGAACTAAAACCGGTTGAAGACGGTATTGTCTGATCTTTAAAAAGCAGATTCTCTGTGCGACGATGGTAAACATTCGCCACAATTCTATAACGATAGTCATATAAACTTATCTCTGCACCGAGGTTGTATGAAGAAGAACGCTCCCATTTCAAGTGAGACAACTGCAACGATGCCGGTTTTATAGCCGGAATGTCTATGTAGTTTGTTCCAAAGCTGTTATATCTGCTGTAGAACAAATACTCATAGTCCGGACGGTTACCTGTAACACCCCAACCAAGACGAAGCGAAAGTTCAGAAAGCCAGTCTTCAGTCTTTGCCATGAACGGTTCACTTGAAATAATCCATTTACCGGCAAGTGAAGGGAAGAATCCCCAACGATTGTCAGCTCCAAAACGAGAACTTCCATCCCAACGTGCGGAAGCATCGAAAATATAGCGGTTTTTCAGCATATAGTGTCCGCTAAACAAGAATGCCATATTACGTCCCTGAGTCTTGGCACTATTGAAAGAACGCAATGTTCCAAGTGAAGCGACATCTGTACTCGAAGTTGAAGCAAGTCCGCTACGTTCAAACTCCTGAAACTTAGAATGCGACACATCCATCTGCCATGAGCCATAGAGCATCAGAGAATGTAAATCAGGGTCGTTAAACTTCGGCGCCCATGTGAGGTTATGATCCATATATATAGTCATTGCCTCAGACTCTTTGTTATAAGACTTGTTCACACTCTGATCGTTCCAATTCTTTGAAGTTGTCTCGCGAGGAAGGAACTTGATGTCCTTCACATTCTCAGAGTCAAACTTCACATATCCCTGATAACGAAGCTTCTGTTCTTCCGGATCAAGGAAATCGTATTGAAGACGAAGAGTAGGCATAATTCTCATATTGCTCTGCTGATACTTTGCAAGATGAGCTATTGCCACAGGATTCCTAAGATCCTTCTGGTCAGAATTAAGCTGCGAGTTCTGGGCTATATTGAAATATACATCCGTATTATTTCCATACATGTCCTGACGGAAAATAGACACATTAGGCATCTTCTTATAAGCTATGTTCAACAGATTGTCATTTCCATACGGATCATCCGAATAGTTCTTGTCATTATCAGTATAAGTGATGGAGAACTCCGTAATGAACTTCAATCGTGACGAAACATTATATTCAAGGTTCATCAAACCAGTGAAACGGTTCAACTCCTGCCCTATCACAGTACCGGTCTGATTATAATATCCCAACGAAGTACGGAACTTTGCTCTCTCGCCACCACCGGTGATTGAAAGCACATGGTCGTGAGTGAAACCAGTTTTAGTAACCTTATCAACCCAATCCGTATTGTTATTGAAGTTCTCAAAGTCTTCGGCTGTACCATAAGCATTCACAAACTGTGAACGGTCATAACTATATTCAGGTATATTACAATCTATCTGGTTTCTGTTGAAATAAGCCTGCTTCATGAGCATGGTGTATTCATCACCGTTAAGAAGCTTGGTTCCGGCAGGCTGCCACGAACCAGACAAACGGTAAGAATAATTCACACGAGTAGGTCCGGTCACACCTTTCTTCGTAGTTATGTTAATGATACCATTCGCACCTCTCGCACCCCAGATGGCACATGCAGCTCCATCCTTCAATACAGTAATCTCCTGAATGTCGTCCGGACTTATGCTAAGCAAAGTAGCGAACTTCTCCTGATCGGCAGAAGCAAAATCAAACGAAGCATCAATATTACTTTCGTATGGAATATTATTAAGCAAAATGAGAGGCTGAGAATTGGAGTTAATTGATGTGACACCTCTTATGCGCATCACAGAACCGCTACCAAGGTCACCGGAGTTGGCAATAATATCAAGACCGGCAATTCGCCCCTGAAGAGCATCGTCCACAGAAGGAACGGACACACCTTCAAGCTTGTCCATAGAGAATCTCTGCATGGCTCCGGAATATTCACGCTCCGGAATCGGCAAAGTACCTGTTGTCACATTACGTACAGACTTGATTACAACTTCCTGAAGCAATGTTTCAGAAGCCATCTTTATATCAAACTTACGGCGAGTTCCGATAGGAAGCACTTGCTTCTTATAGCTGACGTATGAAATGTTAAGAGTGTTGTCAGGGTTCTTTATCTTCAAAGAGAAGTTTCCGTTAAAGTCTGTCACTGTAGAAGAGAAGATACGTCCGTTCTTGTCTTGTTCGACCACAGTTGCCGCAATCAGACCGTCCGGTTCGTCATCAGCCCAGACCCGTCCTGTAAGGATAATGTCATCTTGTGCCATCGCAAAGCCGATACCTGTCAACATGAAAGTAATCAGCAATATATATCTTATCTTATCCATTTGTTCTATTTTTTGAATTTGTAAGTTTCCAGAGTTTTCTTATTTCTACATACTTAAAAGCTTACATCAACCTTATTTCTTATAATTTGCTACATGATTGACAAGATGTATGACAGCCCTCGATGATGCCAATATATTATTAGCCTTCTGAGTATCTTTATTATCTACAATATAATCACGTGCCAATATGTTGTAGTTACTGTCATCGGAAGTGACCACGTTTGAACATCCGTCAAAACTTAATCCCGTTCCGCTGCTTTCCACCAATATCTTCACGAACTGATTATTTTCATCTCGCGCAGCCGTATCATATTCTTTCGCAAAAGAAACTCCGCTGACAGGCACTGCACCGTCAATGAAATGATAGCGAAGGAAATTGAGCAAATACAAGCACTTTTCTTTCTTTATCGCCGGATTATCCTCTGCTGAGATTCTCTCCCATGTCCACAAATTAGGGTCTTCCTTGAAAGCCTGCTTCACAGCTTCATTCGTAGGAACAAGCACCGTATATCGGTAATTATTGAAAGAAGTTACAATCTGACCTATACCGCTTGATTGTTCCGTCGTGCTCAAGTCAAAGACAGGCATCACATCATTATCTTCTTGGAAATAAGAGAACACAATAGGGTCGCCCAACAGTAATGAGAAGAACTCACTATATTCAGGATTATCCTTCAGTGTGGCATATACCGATTTAAATGGATCCTGTAACACACGGTCTATAAAGAACGTATGACTGTTGTCCGTATAATAGATACTGCTCACAGAGGTATCCGGAAGACCAACTTCCATATCTCCTCCACCATAAAATTGAGTCTGCTCAGCCTGACCTTTCACACCAAGCAGCGTACCGCCTTTTGTAAGAGCATATTTCATCGTTCCGTTATCCATAAAACCGGAGAAAGGTTCGCTTTCATTGTCAGCCACCACAATGTGCATATCCAGAATGTCGTTCAAACGATTCATTATCCTTGTCTGTTCATCATTTGTCGCACCAATCGTTTGGCGGAGCGAACCTTTGCTGCCATCGGCATTCACATTATATATATCTGCATATATCTTCTCACCGACAGCCTTGAACGACCAGATTTCTCTCTTGTCTGTTCCACCTGTAGCCCATATAGCCCAGCTTATCGGCTCACGATATTCTTTCATCGCTTCATCAACCGGCACAAGAAGATTATATTGGTTCTCAAGTGAACGCAGATAAAGATGGAATTTCAGAGCATCATTATCATCTATGGCGAGCTTCATCACCTTCGTCAGCGGAGATGTAAGTGTCGGTCCATATGCACACTGATAATCAATCGGAGGAAATACGCGGTTTGTCTGGTAAACAAGTCCGTTACATGCAAGTGTGCTTTTCTCAATGTCATCTTCTTTCAGATTGAGAAGGAAGCCCTTCTGGTCGGACAGATTGTTCCACCCGTGAGGGAAAGAACCGACAAAAGATTTAAGCTGATGGTTCTTTATGAATTTTGAGAGTACGTCAAGAGGCACATTGTCCCACTCTCCATACACATCTTTAAGGAATTTACCTCGCTCTGAGTTCCAATATTCATTCATTGCATCATCTGTAGGAACCAGCATAACTCCCATGTCCGTAGGAAGTGACATCGTATTATATCCGGGGTCAAAATAGAGCAGATTAGCCACTCCAACCTCTTTATCATCAGGTGTCTTCAAACATTCACCTGCTGAATTGTCATTGAAATATTTTTTTACAAATACAGAATCCTTTATCGTTTCATCTGTGTAAAAAGCCTTCACCGCGTTATCAATATCCTTGTCATAATAAGGAGCAGAGAATTTGTCCATCAAATAAGAGAACAGATTAGTATTCCCATTTTCGGCTATTACCTCAGCCATATTATTAAGAGGACGCACCACCCCATCTGCAATATGCAGATAGCCGTTCTTACAAGTAATGTTCTTGTCGGATGCTGACACCCTGACACCGTTCACATAAAATCCTTCCGTTTCATACGGCTTGCCATCGGATATGACAGCCCAGTCATTAGCTGTCATCTCTGTCTTTTGCATGAACATCGGAGTGAAGAACACATCCGGTCGTGAAGTATTGTCAACAAGATAGATACCTCCACGGTCTGCAAAACGGATCCAATACAAGCTTGACGGAAGATTTCGAGAACGCACAAAACGTACTGAATCAAGATAAGAAGAAGAACTTTCCCGTACCATAGCACGTCCTTCCCCGCTTTCATCTCCATCATTCGTTGTCCACACATTCGACAGCATATTATCAAGATATGCCATATTCAACATGGTGGAGTTGAACAACACACGTTTTTGGGATATTGACATCGAATTAATGATGTCAATACCATCACCAGATAAGTTCTGCTCACGAAAATAAGCCGCAAAAGCATCATCGTTTGCAGGGAACAAAGTTTTACTTCCGGTTCTGAGCAATGTTTCCTTATACCCCAAATCGTCTATCAGACGAAGATAATTGGTGTAATGACCATCATGCTGTAAATAGTCATAAACATTTGAACCGAGCCATTGAGGTTCACTATCATCATAAGGATAATCATCCTTGCATGAATTTAGCAGAGGAACACATACTACTGCAGCCATGCACCAGTAAAATTTGTTCCTGCGGAAAAAGACCCCGCGTTTACTTTTCTTATACATCTGAATGTTTGTATTAGATATGTTTTTTATTAAAATTTCCTTTTTAATCGTAAAACTTTCTGATTACGAGAACAAAATTATATTAAAAATGTATTGCAAAGAGAAACAAATGCTCTAAAAAATAGAAAATTTGTTGCAACAAATGCGGAATACTACATTTCTGTCAGAAGCATAATCACATCAAACTATTTCCAGCCTAAATATGCAAACCACCTATTTCCAGCCTAAATATGCAAACAGCCACATTCCTGTCATCCATACAGTTTAGCGGATGTGTTCACAGACTCCTCCGTCGAATACTCCTTGCTAAATATATACGAAGGATTTTATACATATAAATACAGTTGACAGGATTCTCCATTGCAAACAATGAAGAAACCTGTCAACTGTATTACAAAACTGTATTAAATAAAATCTAAAAGTCCGGATTATCTGTTGTAAGGCTCAACAATGAGTTTATAGCTTCCGCCTTCAAGCAGCTTTTCATCAAACTCAATAGTGATATTTTTAGTTTCTCCGGGCACTAATGTGAAATAATTGTCATTCATTATTGCCGGCAGAATACGCTCACCGTCAGATGTTCTTACAGCCTGTACCCTCACAGCAAAAGCCACATTCTTCGCAGATTTAGGCAAAGTGACAGATGCGGAAATCACAGCCTGTCCGTTCTTCTTCTGCAATTTGGACGAAGTGGAAAGCTTCACAGCCTCAAGTGTGTTGAGAGCCGTAAAGTTCTTGCGGTCATTGCCTCTCCAGTAATTGTTTTCCGATACCACCTTGCCGTTCTTGTCTTTCAGTTTCAGACGTATGAAATGTACATCGCTAAGTCCTTCTGAAGGCTGCACACCGCTAAGCACATCCATGTTCCACAATGAATATCCGAACCACCAGCCAAGTTCAATACCGAACATGCGCACATAGCGCGCCTCTACCTCAGGGAAGATAATTTCGTCTATTCCTTCCCGTCCTTCGTCAGTCTTATATACTTCTTTCCATTTCTCCGCATCGTTAGACACCTGAATCTTATATGCCTTTCCGTATGCAGCCTCCCAATTGAGACGTACTCCTCCTACCGGCTGAACACTTCCCAAATCTACATATATCCATTCGTTATCGGCTTTCTCTGCTGCCCAACGCGTATCACTGCGCCCGTCTGCCACAAAATCAGGGTTTCCCTGTGCTGTCGATGAAGCCACAGCATGTTTGCCGAGAGACAGGTTGACACGCTCTTTGTTGAAATCAAGCACAAAGCACTGTGCCGCAGTATTGGAAACAGAATTGACCACAGCAGACTTGTGATAACGTTCCACAGCCTTACCGTCCATATTATATACAATTGCCTCTGCTGTCAATCCTTCATAATCCTTAGCCGTAGTATTGACCACCTTTATACCGTCTGTCACCGGATTCCAGTAGATATGAAGAGGTTCGCAAGCTGATTTGCAGCCCCAATAAGCACCGGTCAAGTCATAATAATAGTCGTATGTCTGCCAGACCATAGACGGATAAGCAGACTGTCCCATCCATGTCATCACTCCTGAAGCGTCTTCCCATATATGGTCAAGCCATCCTTCATACAAAGCCTTGTTCGACTCCAGATTGATGAGCTGCGCCTTACGGCAGAAGTCCTCCGCATCTTTTGCCTCTCCAAAACCTTTGTTGATTGATTCCGCATATTTGTCAGGAAGCGCATTGAAAGCATTCTGACCGAAATAATGCTTGTTCCACATTTCATTGATAGGCCACCAGTCTTTCTCCGGCATAAACTTCTTGAAACTTTCAAAAGTAGGAACTACAGCCGTACCGATTTCAGTCCTGAATCCCCAACCGCGCTGTCCGTCTCCTCCTGACGACCCGTCAGGATAATTGGTAAAGTAGTAACGCTGGTCAAAAGCACCCCAGAAACCGCTTCCGCTAAGTCCGCCTGAGTTTGAACAAGGCTGGAAATACCTGTCACCGCCATCAAAAGTCTTTATATTCTCTGTCATCCATCCTGTAAGAGGAGCTTCCGGAGTAGCTTCATTATCTCCGCACCACACAGCCACACACGGATGATTGCGCACACGTTTGATTTTTTCAATCATATTATTATTGAACGCGTTCAAATCATACGGCAAAGTCGGATTGGAGTTAATCCAGAAGTCATCCCACACCATCAGTCCGTGCTTGTCACAATACTCATAGAACTCTTCATCCGTTACAGAACCGAGCCAGTTGCGTATCATGTTGAAGTTCATCTCTTTATGAAGCTTGATTTTCGTTTCATATTCTTCTCCGCGACAACGAAGCATGTATTCAGACATACCCCAGTTCGCACCCTTCACAAACACAGGCACACCGTTGATATGGATATGGAACACATTTCCCTCCTTATCATAAGTGTATTTCTTGATACCGAACTTCACTTCCTTGCTTTCAGAAACCTTTCCGTTACATACGGCTTCAATCTTACATGTATAGAGATTTGGCTCGCCGTATCCGTTAGGCCACCACAGTTTCGGATTGTTCACTATGAGCTGCGGGAAATAGCGTTTGTCGAATCTGACAGTCTTCTGCTCTCCTGCATTGAGTTCCACTTCGCTCTCAAACTCAATGTTTCCCGGAGTAATCACACCTCTTACAACTGTTTTCTGCTTTTCCGCACCGTTGTTCCGCACTTCCATCTCCACACTTACTTCAGCCTTGGCCTTTGTAGGAAGTTCAGAGCGAACCCACGGATCTATCACGGTGGCACTGCCGGTGTTGCTCAAATACGCCTTGTCCGTAAGACCGCTGTTCAGTCCCGACACATACGGCATCCAGTCCCATCCTCCACTCGACAAATAGTTAGGGCTTCCCTGATTGGCAAGCGGCGTCTTCGGCATACGAATCAATACAGCCAGCGTGTTCTTTCCGTTCCGATTCACAATGCCCGTAACATTGAAACGTCCTCTGTGCATGAATCCGTCAAGCGAGCCAAGCAGGCGACCATTAAGATAAATGTCCGCACTGCGGTTTACTCCGTTGAAATTCAACCATACCAATTCTTTGTCAAAATCCTGCGGAACAGTAAACTCAGTACGATACCAGAAACTTCTGTCATATTTCGCACGCTCCACATTATGGATATTATCGCCCCAGTTAGGGTCTTTCTCTTTTCCGGCTTCCACGTATGACGTGAAGACAGTTCCCGGGACAACAGCTGCCACAGCATCAGGATTTGCATACCCGACTTTAGACAACTGCAAAATGTCGGACACCGCATCTTTCTCCGGCATCACTTCCCACTTTATACCCTCCGTGTCGCTATGCAGATATTTAATCTGTGCACCGGATATTCCGCTTTGCAGAAATCCGGCAAGCAACAAAAACAACGGTTTATAGATTTTTCTCATTACTATATAAAAATTAGTTGGATTATATCTTTTGTTTTTACATGTCTTCGACAGGTTCAACGACATGCAAATGTATTTACAAAAGATATAACCCAACCAAAAATGCAGACGCATAAAATGCTACATTTGCTTCAAATCCGGCAAAAATACGGTTATTTTGTATTTTCCGGAATCAAATCTTCTATTTTTATTCCGTTCACTCCTCGTGACTTTTCGCGCTCCTGCTCTATTTTCTTTTCAAAATCCTTAGGAGTCATACCGAACTGTTTGCTGAAAAGTTTGCTGAAATACGAATGGGAGTTGAACCCAACCATATAGCATATCTCGCCCACCCTGTATTTACCTTCCTGAATAAGTTCGGCGGCTTTCTTCAGACGGATAAGGCGGATGAAGTCAAGCGGTGCCATGTTGAACAGTGTTTTGATTTTACGGAGCAGACTTGAACGGCTCATACACAATTCTTCCGCCATCCGTTCCACATTGAACGCTTCATCGTCGAGATTGTCGTTAATCACATCGAGCACCTTCTTCATGAAGGCTTCGTCCTCCTTACTCATCTGCATATTCTTCACCGGGAAGAACGGACGCTTGGAGAATGCTTCACGTTCATTCTGTCTGTTGCCGAGCAACGACATCACCTGTTGACGCAGATATTCAAACGAGAACGGTTTCTCGATGTATGCTTCAGCTCCGACCTTCAATCCTTGTATCTTGCTGTCCGTATCGTTCTTGGCTGTCAGGAACACCACAGGAATGTGGCTCAACTCTATATCACCCTTGATTGCCTGACACAATTCAAAACCGTTCATATCCGGCATCATCACATCACTGATAACCAAATCTACTGCTGTCTTGTGGAGTACTTCCAAAGCCACTTTTCCGTTTTCCGCCGTTTCAATCATGAAAGATTCAGACAGACGGTCCGCCATGAAACTAAGGATGCTCTTCTCGTCTTCCACAATGAGAAGTGTCTTCCCTTTCGCATTCTCCTCTACAAAGTTGCCGGTATCGTTTATCGCCAAATCAGTATTAGCAGCCGCCACAGTCTCTGCGGTCTCCTGCTCCATGTTGAGAGGAATGGAAAGAACAAAAGAATTTCCGTCTGTCCGCTGTAAGTCAAGATACAACACACCATCATGAATTTCAGCCAAAGAACGCGACAAAGACAAACCTATGCCGACTCCCTGCGCCTTCTCCTTACGTTCATTATACTGATAGAAAGGATCGAATATCTGTTCTGCTTTTTCTTTCGGAATGCGATCACCATCACTGAACACAGTCACCACAAAGTTGCTGTTCACCTTTTTCAGGCTTACAGAAATGCTATGGTCTCCGTATTTTCTCGCATTATTCAGCAGGTTACTCAATATCTTCGTGATGGCCTCCTTGTCTATCTTTGCCGATATGTTCTCTTCTATATCTACATTTTCCAGCACCTTCCCCTGATGCGTAAGCGTAGGCTCAAAACGATCCACCGTCTCTTTTAGCAATGAGGACACGTCTATAACCTCATAATTAGGCTTCAACTTGTTCGCCCCTATTTTCTGGAAGTCAAGCAACTGTGAGGCAAGATTAAGCAGACGTTTCGTGTTCTGAGAAATGACCTTCAGATTCTTTGCCAGCTTATCATTGCTTATGTGCATTTCCTCTATTATCTCCAGCGGTCCGTTTATCAGCGTCAGCGGAGTACGTATCTCGTGTGCTATCTCAGTAAAGAAATTAACTTTGTTCTGATAAAGTTCTTTTTCTTTTTCTATTCTGAACAGCTTCTGCTCTTCTCTCAACTGCTTGTTCTTATGATTACGATACCACTGGAACCATACAATCACCGCACACACTATAATAACAATATACAGGAATATAGCCCACACAGACATCCACCACGGAGGCAGCACCTTTATTTCCAGTGTCTTTGTGGCAGCATATTCTTCCTGTCCTTCCGACACGGCACGTATGTGCAATGTGTATGTCCCCGGATTCAAGTTCGCATATTGTATATTTCCGTCCGTACCTATGCCCACCCATTTCTTGTCTATCGGTTCAAGCATGTAGTAATACTGGTTTGCAAAAGCCGTGGAGTATGACAGCAAAGCAAAATCAAGACTGATATTCGTCCTGTCATACGGAAGCACAATTTCGTCTGTCTCAAGAATGCTCTTTTTCAGCGGACTATTGGATGAGCCGATACTCATTTCCTCATTGAATATCACCAATCTGGTCAGATAAATCTCTCCGGCAGACTTTTTCTCTCCTTTTATCTCCGGATCAAACGACAGCAATCCGTTTATCGTTCCAAAATAGAACCGTCCGTCACTTCCGGCTACAGCCGATTTATAATTAAACTGATTCTCACACAGACCGTCTTTCATCGTAAACACCCGGATATTCCCGTCATCCGGGTTCATCATGACAAGACCCCGGTTTGTTCCGAACCACATATTGCCGTGCCTGTCCTCAAGTGTCTTGTATGCCACATCGTCCGGAAGCCCTTCCCTGATGGAATAAGTCTGGAAATCATCCGTCTTTTTGTTATAACGACAAACACCTCCTCTGTCGGTCGAGAACCATATATTCCCTTTACTGTCCTGCATAATCGAACTTACCGAAGTCGAACTCAAAGACTTGTCATTTCCCGGTTCATGCTTATATCGGACATACTTTCCTGTTTTTGAGTCAAACCTTATCACTCCGTTTCCCATTGTGGCAAACCATATATCGCCATTTCCTTCCTGCATAATATCAAAAATCCACAAATCTTTCAGCTCCTCCACTGCATGGAAATCAAGCGAACCGTTTTCCGCTCTGTATGCACCTCTGTCCGTACCGATATACACTTCTCCGCTTCTTGCTGTCAGCTGCGAATACACACTCCCTTCAAGATGCAGCTGCTTATTTTTATAATAAGAGCAGTTTCCATTCGCATCAATGATGTCAAAACCGTCCTTATACACTCCACAATACACATGCTCATTATCCGAAGAGACAGAAAGCGTGATTTCCGACTCCTCATCCCCCCACTTGTTCTGAAGATTTTCTATCAAACCGTCTTTCAGCCTCATGCGCTTTAAGCCGCTGTTTTCCGTACCAATCCACATCATACCGTTGCGGTCTTCCACAAGCTCCCTTACTCTGATGTCCGCGTTCTGTCTGCCATAGCTTTCCGACATTCTGTGATGTCTGAAGATTAGATTACGGTTCGCCATGTAGTTCGCACCTCCGAACATCGTACCAATCCACACACCCTTTTCTCTGTCTCTATATATAGTATAGATAATGTTGTCCGACAGTCCCTCCTTGTTGCTTATATCCTGCGCATAATGTTTCACGGTCTTGTTCTGCTCATTGAGTATATAAAGTCCGTTATATGTACCCACATATATGTCCTTATCCAGCACCAGCGCATTCCTTACATAAGTGTGCTTGAAGTTTTGCAGCGTAATGTCAGTCAGAATATTGCGTTTGTAGTCATATTTCTTCAGCTCTCCGTTTTGTATAGCCATAATCAGATTGTTGCCTTGCTGCGACAAAGTGTTGGTTTCAATATTCAACAGCGACTTTCCATTTGCATCTTTCGTATGCACGACAAATTCATCATTTCTTCTGTCATATTCCAAAAGTCCGATGTTCCATGCACAACTCCAGATGCTCCCGTCCGAACATACACATATATTCGTAGGCATGTACTTGGAAACACTGAATTTAGGGGCATACAGCCGAAGCTTACCCTTTGTGTCATACTTGAATATACCGTAATCAGGCACCACAATCCAGATATTTCCGTCTTGGTCCTCTGTAATATGCGCCACCCATCCCTTCATCATCTTTCCGTCAGCAGTCTTTGCATCAACAAACGAGAATGTCTCTGTCGTCTGGTCATAGCGATAAACTCCTTCATCCGTACCGACCCACAAGGTATGCCCGCTGTCTGAGAACAGTGCCGAAATATTCTGATTGCCGCATTGCAGCTTCTTATCATAACAATAGAATTGAGTGACCTTCTGTCCGTCATATCGGTTCAGTCCGTTTTTCGTCCCCAACCATATAAATCCGTAACAGTCCTGTACAATAGCTTTCACATTACTTTGCGACAAGCCTGTCTCACTATTGATATGGACAAAAGACTCATGGCTGGTCGTTGAGGCATACAACTCCCCTGCCCGACAGAACGTGATTATAGTCAATACTAACAATAGGATATTTTTCATATTTCTAATAATAAGTAGATTTACATTCTCATTTCATATCGCAATGTACATACCTTATTATTAATTTTTTACAAATATTTTTCCCTGTGTTTCGTCCGGGAAAAGATATGTCATTCCGATTCGCCATGTGTATTTCATGAGCAAAAATAGTTTTTTTAATCATTGACTCCAAATTATTTTATAGTTATATTATTATTTACTCGGATGAGAGACTTTATTTTGAAGAGCAACAATATGGATTAGGCTCTTTCTTTAATTGAACGCATTCACAGACTTCTTATGTATATTTAGCGGGTGTTCTCGACAGACTCCTCATTTATATTTAGTGGGTATGTCCACAGACTTCTCATATATTTTAATAAGTGTGCTCACAGACTTCTCATGTATTTTAGCTGACGTATTCGACAGACCATGACATCACTATATACAATGACAAAAGACTACTCATGTATTTTAGCTGACGTATTCGACAGACTCCTCCGTCGCTACCGCGCCACCTCCCCTAACTTAGGGG
>JAJPZU010000129.1 GCA_021204165.1 Prevotellaceae bacterium | reverse complement strand
TTTTCACCGCGGTGAAAATTTAAAAACACTGCGGTAATTTTTCAGAAAGACTTTGCCGAAGTATAACAAATGTGAACACGAGACCCGAAATCGAAACACTATTTTACAATTAAGAAGGCTCTTGGCAAATGCGCGTAGAATCCTCGATTTCCGATAAAAGTTCGACTCGCTTCATTTTGACGCGTGCCAGAGGGCTTAGGATTTTAACATTTGGCAAAATCAAAAAGATAGCATAATTGTGCGAAATCGGCAAAAAGGAAATTGAAACGGTCTGAATGTCTGTCATTTTGTCAAAATGAAACATGCCTCCAAAAAACGATGTCAAAAATTTTTTTATGGGAGTGAAAAATGGGGACGCTAATGTATAGAACTAAGACATTTTCTGAGGCTCCAAGCGAGTGTTTTGAACGGTAGGGAGGTGACCGGTGATTTGACACAGTGAGAGATACTACCCACTATTGTGGCGACATAATTATGCCTTTATATCCATATAAAATTTTAGCAGCGGAAATCCGACATACACTCTTGGTATGTATGGATTCACCACTGCTAAAACTCAAATATAACGTAAATGTTTTAACAAATACAGCAATTCGAGCGTTGTTCGCTCTTTCTATTTCTTCTTCTTCAAGTCTTTCATGTTCCAGTTTGCCATCCAAGGAATAGACATCTTTCCTGTTTTCTTATCTACCTGTAACGGAAGCCATATATAGCGGCTGTCTGCAAGATCCTTCTTCTTCCAAAGGTCGAAACAAGCGATAAACTCACCTTTCTTTGCGTTTACCGGAATGACATACGTGCTCTGTCCGTAGAATGTTTTGTCTGCATCAACTCCGGTACAAGGGTTTCCGAGCACCGTCCATTCACCCATGATGCTGTCTGCCACCGCCAGCTCAGCCTGATTCGGGTCCCATCCTGTACATCCGCTTGAAAGCATGTAATATTTTCCTTTATACTTGAACACAGCCGGTGCTTCGCGTGCGAGTCCGATGAAACGGCGAACAAATGTACCGTCAGGCTTCAGATAGTCGTCTGTGAGGCGGTTGATGTGGAGCGTCTGGTTGTTCTCGGAAGAAGCGAACTGGTAGGCCGTTCCGTCATCATCTACGAAAAGAGTCTGGTCGCGGCTCATGCTGTCGTTAGGACGGAAGCTGCCGATATATTCAAACGGGCCTTCTGGTGTGTCGCTTACCGCTACTCCTGCTGCCGCCATGCCGTAGTCGGCACTTTCTGCATGTACCCACATGACGAATTTCTTCGTTTTTGCATTATAGATTACCTTCGGACGTTCTATCACCTTAGACGGATGCAAATCACTTTCCGGGTCGTCCGGAACCGCTTTCAGTGCGAGTCCTTCAAATTTCCAGTTCAGAAGGTCTTTGCTTGAATAGCAGCTCACTCCCGTTACGTCTGTACGGTAGCATTCCCATGTAGCCCACGAAGGCAGTATGGTCTGGCCTACCTTGTATTCGCCATACCAGTAATATGTACCTTTGTGGTACATGACTCCTCCGCCATGTGCATTGATGGCATTTCCTTCCGTGTCTTTCCAAATTTCTTTCGGACGGAACGTGTCGTTTTTCTGCTGTGCAGAAATTGTGGCAGCAGCTGTAAGCAATACTGATACCACTACCATGATAAATTTAAGTTTCATGAAGTTGAACGTTTTTATAAGGTTAAACAATGAATTTCAGTTCTCGGATTCTGCATTTTTTTATAGGGGACGCATCTGCATTTTCTTCTCTCTCGGGGAATAGATGCGATACTTCTTGGCTTCGCGGGCATGGTGCATGAAAATGTCGAGTATCCCGTCCAGTTCTCCGAGACTGTGAAGAGTGACATTAACCTTGAACCCTGCTTTGTGCAGATTTTCTTTCCATTCCAGAGCAATGTCGTTCTTTGCGTGGTCGCCGGCAACGAACATGAACGGGATGAGATTCACCTTTTTCATCTTGCTTCTTTTCATGTTCTTGACCAGATTGTCGTAGGACGGGTATCCTTCGATGGTTCCGACAAACCAGTTGGTGTATTCTTTGTCGCGCAGCACATAGTCAAGCATCGTGTAAGATGCGTTGCGGTTTCCTTGCGTGTCGTGGCATACAAGGACATTGGCGGTCTTTTCATTTCCGTAGAAAGCGGCAACGGCAAGTATCGCCTTCTCATAGTCTTCGGAAGAAGAGAGCAGAGGGTCGCCCAAGCGTATGGCTTTGAAATCTTTTCTGACAGCGTCTATTTCAGCACGGAGGTTCTCCATTTCCGTACCTTCTATGATATTTGACGATTGCACGAGTACGTGTGTATATCCTTCTCTCTGAAGTTCTCTGAACAGTTCGCTCGGCACTAAAATCCGTTCTCCTTGTTGCGCCATCTTGCGCACGATGATGCGTGACGTCCATGCCTCCCGGAAGTCGCATTCAGGAAACTCCCTGTGCAGTCTGTCGTTGAACTTGTCGATGGTATTTCTGCGTGTGTCACTGTGCGATGTGCCGAAGTGTACGGCCACGACTACGGCTTTGTCTCCTTCACGCAGGTTCTCAAAGATGTCCTGTTCTATGCGTTCTGTCTGTGCCGACATGGGGCAGACAAACAAGAGGACGAGTATAGATGAAAGTATTCTTAACATGGTGTTGTTTCTTTGATTCTTGTGGTTGTAAAAATTCATATCCTTGCACATTTCTTTTTTCTTGCCACGATGACGGACTGCAATACCACGGAGAGTATGATAAGCGCAAGACCGATGTAGAACGAATAGTTCAGCTGTGCCGCCTCTCCGAAGAACAGCATGGCGAACACGATGCTATAGACCGGTTCAAGATTGTAGCTCAGGTTGACGGTGAATGCAGACAGTTTGCGCAGAGCCGCAAGCTGAAGCATGTACATCAACACAGTACAGAATGAAGCGTGGCAGAGCATCCAGCCGAAGTCTGTCCATGTCGGCATCTTCAGTGTTGTGTCTATCGGGAGTCCGAATGCCATGAGATATACCGGTATCAGCAGAGTGACAAGAAGCAGTCCGCCGGACATGCCGCATTGCAGAAAGTCGCGGGAACGCATACCGTAGCTGATTTTCTTGCTCATGACCATGTATATGGCGCAGGCAAGCGACGAGAATGTGCCGATGATGACACCTCGCTTGACATCTACTCCTTCTCCTACACTACTGTCTCCGTCCGGTGAGAGGAAGTACATACATCCTATACCCGCAACTGTCAGCAGACTGAGTAGCAGTTCCATGACAGAAGGTTTTCTGTGTCCGGCAAGCGGTTCCACCACGGCTGTCCAGCATCCGGTCAGAGAGAAGCACAATACACCGATACATACGTTGGATGCTTTTATGCTGCAATAGAACAGCATCCAGTGAAGCGCAAGCATGGCTCCCGCTGCGGCGGAGGCGAAAGATTTACGTTTAGATACTTTGGGTACTCCGAAGATACAGAGCATCATCAGTGATGACAATACCATGCGAAACCATACGATTTCCGTTTCGTGGAGTGATATTAGTTTGGCGAAAAGCCCGGTGCATCCGGCAAAAAGGATGCTGAGATGAAGCTTAATGAATGCGTCGCGCATAATGTGTGCCTGTTTTTATTTTGTTGAGAAATTGATTCTTCAAGTTTATTCGTACTGTGTCATGTTTGCCGCATCGCGTACCGCCTTGATTTGGGTTTTCACCAGAGTAGATGCCGTGATGCCGATGATATGCTCAATCTTGTTGACACACACAGTCTCCTTGCCGTATTCCCACAGACGGTAAGTGCCGTCACCGGGAACAGTAACCTTTACATCCTCATTCTCGCAAGTATCGACGGGGCGGATGGCATTGCGTGTGAATACCTTGCATAAGAGCTTGTATTCGAGACTGTCTTTGTCTCCCTCCACAGTCACTTCGCGGGCAGTGTCGTGCTGAACCCCGAATGTGCATGTGGCACGGTCGAAAGTGATTCCCTCGCGCATGAAATATTCTTCAATCTTTCCTTCCGCGCACAAATCTTCTGGAAGACCGGTCGTCAGCCCTTTGTCGCGGTCTATAAGCCATATCTGGTCTGCCACTTGCAATGCGTGCTCCAGATCATGCGTGGAAAGGAAGATTGTTTTCTTGAGGGCTTTTGCCAGTCTGTGGAGAAGGAGCATCATGCTGATTTTGCTCGGGTAGTCGAGGAACGCGGTCGGTTCGTCGAGGAATATGATGGGAGTCTCTTGCGCTATGGCTTTGGCAATCATGACTTTTTGCCTTTCGCCATCGCTGAGTGTCTGCATCTTTCTTTCCGCAAGCTCTGTGATGCCCACCCATTGCAGACATTTCTCTACGATTTTCTTGTCTTTCTCCGACAGTTTTCCCCAGAATCCCGTGTACGGGCTGCGCCCTATGGAGACGACATCGTATGC
>JAJPZU010000263.1 GCA_021204165.1 Prevotellaceae bacterium | reverse complement strand
CCCTAACTTAGGGGAGGAGCCTATATACCATAGCTGAAAAAGACTATGAAGCGGAGGTATAGCACTGACACCCAATACGGTAACTTGGCTCCTCCCCTAAGTTAGGGGAGGTGGCGCGGTAGCGACGGAGGAGTCTGTCGGATACGTCTGCAAATATACACAAGTCACACATGAGAAGTCTGTCGAGAACATCCTGCTAAATACACATGAGAAGTCCGTCGAAAACAATCCGCAAATATACATGAAGACTCCGTCAAATACATAAGCTTAAAAATGTTGAATATATTCACTTAAACAAGAAACATAAATATGTTCACACAGGAACAGAAAAGAAAAGAAATTTTCTTTCCCGCTTCCTCTGAAAAAACGTCCTTTTTTGCTTTATACATTCTTTTCAACATTATCTTTGTTGCATTATCCACTCGAACTTAGGATGGCTTTTTAGTGTGTTTTTAGCGGATGTATCACAGACTTAATCAGCCAAATACACCCGCTTGGAGTAGCTTCTTACAGCAGATTCAAGATTTTTCTGTTTGCATGGTCAATGGCCGATGTATCCAATGAAGCAAGATAAATCTGCGTCGTCTTCTCAGAATCATGCCCCATCCCCTCGCTGATTACAGAAAGCGGGATTCGCTTGTTTCTTGCTATGGAAGCCCACGAATGGCGCGCCACATACATCGTCAGCGGAACTTTCAGTCCTGCCATCCGTGCCACTGTCTTCAGGCAGCGGTTCACCTTACGCTCCATCCGTTCATACTGTTTTCGTTCATCGCCTCTATGCTCATTGATGATGGGCAACAAAAAAGAGGAGTCCTCCGTAACGGCGGAATAGCGGCACACAATGTCCTGCATAGGCTGCTCCCACTCTATCGTCAGTCGGCGACGGGTCTTCCGGCGGCAATATATGACAAAGCCGTTTTTCAAGTCCGACTTCTTCAGATAGGCAATGTCAACAAATGACATCCCACGCATGTAAAAGCTGAACATGAATATATCACGGGCAAACTCCAGTGAGGGGAAAGAAGCAAGGTCCAGTCGCTTGATTGCTTTAATATATTCTATCGACACGGCGCGCTTGCATGTCTTGTCGAATCCCGTATATACGTGGGCAAACACATTCTGTGCCGTGGCAGCACATTGTTGTTCTGCCGCAGCCATGTTATACACTGTTCTGAATGTACGCAGATAGAAAGAGGTGGTATTGCGCATCAATCCTGCCTTTTGCAAGTAAGCCTCATACTTCTCCACCAGTTCCCGGGTGACAGAATCGAAACAGAGGTCTTCGCCGTGCCGAAAACGACGGAAGCTGTTCAAGGTGGCGGCATAAGTTTTTGCCGTACCTATTCTGTCCACATCCAACAGCCGTTGTATCTGGAGTTGCATAAAGCAAAAGACCGTTTGAACAGGTTTCATATTGCGTATGTCATCTGCCAGTTCATCTACCGTATAGTCCCTGCACCTGTAGTCTTTGTCTGCAATCATATCCCTTATCATCTTCATTTCCCGACCAATCTTTTCACGGATGCACAAGAGCCGGGCAATGCGCTCTCTTGTACCGACAGCAAGTATCGTCGATGTCGCGCTCTCCCACTCGTCGGACAATAAAGTGTAGATGGTCTTCACCTGCCGCACTTTACTACGGTGCGTCACCTGATAATAAAGCACACCTTCTTTGCCTTCTATCACCGAATGGCGAAATTTTAATTTTACCGTTGCCATAAAAAATATTCTTATAGTTTGTATTGTGTATGTAAAACATGAATAGAAAGTCAGTTGCCCAAGTACGCGACAGGTCACAAAAAAAGCAACCGATTGTATTTCAAATCGGTTGCTTGCTTTCATCAAAATCTATCTTTCTCGTAGAGTGAAAGAAGTATTCTTACAGTTCGTCAGAAACATATCCCTTCGGCAAAGGACGACAATTATATCCCGAAGCCATTATCTCACCGTATGCGCCGGCACTCCGCAAAGCGAGAAGATCTCCGCGGCGCACTCCGCTGAGCTTCACTCCCTTGTCAAAGACATCGCTCGACTCACATATCGGCCCGACTACATCATAGGTTTCCTCGTCTCTGTCGCTCGTGATGTTCTCTATCTCGTGATGTGCCTGATATAGTGCCGGACGTATAAGGTCGGTCATTCCGGCATCCACAATGGCAAACTGCTTGTACGAACCTTGTTTCACATACAACACCTTCGTAATGAGACTACCGCACTGAGCCACAAGAGAACGTCCCAGTTCAAAGTGTACAGTCTGTCCTTCGCGCAGTTTCAGATGGCGGTGATAAGTAGCGAAATAGCTCTCAAAGTCCGGCACCGGATGTTTGTCAGGATTGTCATAGTCTATGCCCAGTCCGCCGCCGACATTGATAATCTCTATGCCGATGCCCGACTGTTCAAGCTTGTCCTGCAACTCGTTGATTCTTTCACATAGAGCCACAAAGTCGTCCATTTCAAGAATCTGGCTTCCAATGTGAAAGTGAAGCCCCTTGAAACAAATATTCTTCATGGACTGAGCCAAGGCTATCACCTTTTCCATATCTTCCACGGCAATGCCGAACTTGTTCTCAGCAAGTCCGGTAGTGATATTGGCATGTGTATGCGCGCCTACATTCGGATTGATGCGGAAGCACACTGTTGCCACTTTGCCTTTGGCAGCTGCAAGCTCATTGATAATCTCCAGTTCCGGGATGCTCTCCACATTAAAGCAGCAGATTCCCTTGTCAAGCCCGAGATTGATTTCCCAATCGCTTTTTCCCACTCCGGCAAATACAATCTTGCTTGCAGGAAAGCCTGCTTCGAGCACAGCCTCCATTTCCCATCCGCTGACACAGTCAATGCCTAACCCCTTCTCATTGATGATTGCAAGAAGTTTCTTGTTGGCATTCGCCTTTACTGCATAGTGGACAAAATAGTTTCCATATTTTGCAGTCTCCGCATTGACAGCATCAAGCGTGCTACGCAGTAAGTCCGTATCGTAATAATAGAAAGGGGTCTGTATGCCTTTTATCTTCTCTACAGGAATCGTCATTCTCATCGTGTTTCAACCGGAAATTATTCAAACAAATGCTTACTCAGTGACTGCAATGCACGTTTCTTGTCATCGGCAGAAATAAGGAATGAAATGTTGTGGTTGCTGCCTCCGTATGAAATCATGCGTACCGGAATCTCCTTCATTGCTTCAGCCGCAGAAGACTCAAAGCCTACATTGTGCCAGTCAAGGTCACCCACGACACATATTATACACATATTATGATCTGCTTTCACCGTACCGAACTTCTTCAGTTCATCCAGAATACGGTTGAGATTGGCTGTGTTGTCAATGCTGACCGACACCCCTACCTCAGACGTACACACCATATCTATGCTTGTCTTGTAAGTTTCAAAAATCTCAAAGACCTTGCGCAAGAACCCGTAAGCCAGCAGCATACGGCTCGATGTGATATTGATGGCAGTAATGTTGTCCTTTGCTGCCACAGCCTTTATCTTGTTCTTCTCCGTCTCATTGCTGATGACAGTTCCCTGCGCTTTAGGGTCCATCGTGTTGAGCAGCTTTACAGGAATGCCTGCAAATTTCGCCGGCTGCACACATGTCGGATGCAAAATCTTCGCTCCGAAATAGGCAAGTTCCGCTGCCTCCTCAAAATGCAGGTTGCTCACCGGAGCCGTATTCTCCACATAGCGCGGGTCGTTGTTGTGCATTCCGTCAATGTCAGTCCATATCTGAATCTCCTCGGCATTGACAGCGGCTCCAATCAAAGATGCCGTATAGTCCGAACCTCCACGCTGCAAGTTGTCAACCTCGCCGTATGCGTTGCGGCAGATGAATCCCTGTGTAATGTATATTTCCTTGTCAGGATTGGCTTCAAGCTGCAATTTGAGTTTCTCTCTGATGTATTCAAGATCAGGCTCCGCATTCTTGTCTGTTCTCATGAACTCAAGTGCAGGCAGAAGTGTAGCGTTGTATCCCTGTTCAAGGAGATAGTTCGTCACCATGTTGGTACTAATGATTTCACCCTGTCCGACAATGATTTTCTCTTCAAACATAGTGAATATGCCCTTAGTGAACGAGCGCAGATAATCGAACTCCTGCTTTATGAAATCAAGTGTCTTCTGCTTGTATTCCTCTGTAGTGTAGAGTTCGTCAACATGCTTCTTGTACTTTATTTCAAGCTGGTTGATATTCTCATTGGCACCTTCCGGGTTCTTCTTGTAAAGATAGTCGGAAATTTCTACAAGAGTATTCGTTGTGCCTGACATTGCAGAGAGTACAACAATCTTCTGTTCTCCGTCTGCAATCAAACTGACAACCTCTTTCATTCTCTGGGTTGTCCCTACAGATGTTCCTCCAAACTTTAATACTTTCATTGATTCTGTCTTTATTTA
>JAJPZU010000262.1:10201-26901 GCA_021204165.1 Prevotellaceae bacterium | reverse complement strand
CATAGAATGCTTAGGGGAGGAGCCAAGTTACCGTATTGGGTGTTATCGCCATTGGAATTTTCATAGTCTTTTCAAGCTATGGTATATAGGCTCCTCCCCTAAGTTAGGGGAGGTGGCGCGGTAGCGACGGAGGTGTCTGTGAATACAACCACTAAATACCTGATGAGTCTGTGAATACACCCACTAAATGCTTGATGAGTCTGTCGAGAACAACTTGCTAAAAAAATATATATATGAGTCTGTCGAGCCTCCAACGGATTAATCAGGCAATACTTCCCTAAGGGTGCGGATTTGTGGAGTATAACACAGGAACAGGTGATGAGAATTAAACTCCAGACCGAGGAAAAGATTTGGCTATATGATTCCTCTGTAAAAATATAAATCATTAACTAATAAGTTTTTTTTGAGGTTGTTGCATCATCTGCTTAAATTCAGCACTCGAAAATAAAATAAAAAATATCTTTTTATACGTATGGAGCTTGTAAAAGTGTAAAGAAAATGTGGAGATTATCGATTTATGTTTTTACTTTGTGCAGGATTAGTGGTGGGTGGTCATTACGACTCCGTATTATAGATGTTCTACCTATCTGGCAGGGCGGATATAAATCATATTTATCTGTTCTGCTGTAACTACATGTTTTGGATACAGTTGGCGGGGATTCCTGTAATATTGCAATGAATGTTTTGTTTGACAGACTTCCAATGAATGAATAACTCAAAATTAAAATGATAAAGTGATGAAGAAAGTTTTTATTTTGCTTGTTTATTGCCTTACAGTAGCGTTATCTGTAATGGCACGAGATAATAAGATTATAATAAGCGGTGTACCTTGGTTTGATACTGATGGAAATATTATAAATGCACATGGAGCTTGTATCATTGAAGATGGAGGACGTTATTGGCTTTTCGGTGAATATAAGTCGGACGAGAGCAATGCTTTTCCGGGCTTCGGATGCTATTCTTCTGAAGACCTTGTGAATTGGCGGTTTGAGAGAGTGGTGCTGCCGGTACAGCAGGACGGTATTCTCGGACCGAACCGTGTGGGAGAGCGTGTGAAAGTGATGCGTTGTCCTAAAACAGGAGAATATATCATGCTTATGCATGCTGACAACCTCAATTATACCGATCCTCATATCGGGATTGCCGTGTGCGACAAAATTGATGGTGACTATAAACTTCTTGGTACAATACAGTTCGATGGGAAACCTATTAAACGGTGGGATATGGGAACGTTTCAGGATGAAGACGGAACCGGTTACTTGCTCATCCATCACGGTCCTGTCTATCGGCTCAGTGACGACTATAGATCGGTGGTGGCTCAGGCAGCGTATGTAGATGGAATGGGGGAGTCGCCCGCCATGTTCAAGAAAGATGGAGTCTATTTCATGCTTACATCTAATCTGACAAGTTGGGAGCGGAACGACAATTATTATTTGACTGCCACTTCTATTGAGGGGCCGTGGGAAAAGCAGGGATTGTTTTGTCCGGAAGGTACTTTGACTTATAATTCTCAGTGTACATTTGTTTTTCCTTTGAAAGTTGGGGACGAGATTGTTCCGATGTATATGGGCGACCGCTGGTCATACCCTCATCAGGCTTCATCGGCAACTTATGTATGGCTGCCGATGACTGTCGAGGGAAGGAATTTGTCCATACCTCAGTATTGGTCAAGCTGGAACATAGAAACGATAAAGGAGGTGGATTTCAAAGGGAAGAGTACATGGCACAACTGGTCTTCCGGAAAAAAGGGGGACATCCTTCGGGTTCCTTTCAAGGGAAGGAGGATAAGCTTGTTCGGGAAGACTGACAACAGGAGTGGCTATGCGCGCATTACTCTTAAAAACGCTGACGGTGACATTCTTCTTAGTTCTTATGTCGATTTTTACAGTAAAGTGGAGAGTCAGTCACCGGTATTTGTCAGTCCGTCTTGTCCGAAAGGTAAATACATGCTTGAAGTTGAGGTTACGGGAGAAATGCCGACTTGGTCGGACAAGAAATTGACGCGTTTCGGAAGCACGGACTGCTATGTGAATGTGGTAAAAACAGTGGTGGAGTAACTACGCGGTTATAATCTGCATCCGCTCCCGAGGCGAAATCTTGAATTGTTTTTTTAGGCTGCCTTTCTTTATAGGGAAAGTTGTCTGAGGGGCAGGGCAGGAGTGTTCTCCGCATACATAATGTCAGTATTCAACCTTATGGCACTTTATTTGTTGTAATAGACATATAAAAAAACAAGAAAATTATGGCATTTATTGATTATTACAAGATTATGGGTGTTCCTAAAGATACACCTCAAAGTGAAATCAAAGCGGCATACAGAAAGAGATCGAAGCAGTTCCATCCTGATTTGCATCCGGATGACCCGAAGGCAAAGGCGAAGTTTCAGTTGTTGAATGAGGCTTATGCCGTGCTTAACGACCCTGACAAGAGGGCTAAGTATGACAAATACGGTGAACAGTGGAAGCAGGCAGAAGCTTACGAACAGGCGGGCGGTGGCAGCGGACCGTTTGGCGGTTTCGGCGGCGGAAATCCTTTTGGCTTTGGCGGAGGAGACTTTGGTGCAGGTAATCAAGGTGGTGGATTTAGTTTTAACATGGGAAGTGGCGGATTTTCAGACTTCTTTGAGCAGTTGTTCGGCGGAGCGTCTGGGCGCAGACATAGTTCTGCACGACATTCCGCTGGCGCACAGCCTCAGACAGATGCACAGTCGAGCGTGAGCATTGACATGTACACGGCTCTGCTTGGAGGTGAAATCATACTTCAGACGCAGACTTCCAAGTTGAAACTGAAAATAAAGCCGGGTACTCAGCCCGGGGCGAAAGTTCGCTTGAAAGGTAAGGGCTATCAGCGTCCGGACGGAACTTTTGGTGACCTTATCATCACGTATAATGTCACTTTACCTACACAACTGACAGAACGGCAGAAAGAATTGCTTGAAGAAATGCGCCACAGCTGACATTTGGCAGGGCTGTAATAGAAAAAGGCAGAAAATTCAGAATCGGAAAATGAAACTGAATTTTCTGCCTTTTTGCTGTTTCATATCAATATATCACTTCATCGACAGGTATGTCATGCGGCTCATTGGGAATGTCGCTGACAATCTGAAACGGAAAACATATTCCTATTTTCACGCACGTCAGCTTTGACAACAGGCGGTCATAGTATCCTTTGCCGCGTCCTATGCGGTTGCCCTCTGTGTCAAATGCCATTCCGGGGATTATGGCGACATCTATTATGGAATAGTTCTCTAATAGTTTTCCGTCTGACTCATAAATGTCAAAGTGCCCCTTCTTGAATGCGGAAACAGAATTGTATTCATGTAGTTCCACTTCATTCCCAATGACAGTAGGGAGAAAAATCTTTTTCTCTGACTTATACCTTTCTATGAGTTCATGGGTATATACTTCATCCGGCAACGAATGGTAGAGAAGTACATTGTCCGCTTTTACGAACAGCGGATGCTTCTCCAATTTCTCAATTATATTTTTGCTTAATAGCTTGAGTTCCTCATTCGTATGCCGTTTCTTGCATTTACGTATCTCTTGTCTTATGCCGTTCTTGTCCATGACATTGTAGTGGTACATGATATTGTGGTTGCAGACGATGTGGTGTATGCTGTTTTTGAGGAATCATTGGCGGTTTCCGGTTTCTGTGGCACCGTTTCTCCGTTCTGGTAAATTTCTATCGCCTTGCGAATAGTCGCGTCATCACGGTTGATGTATTCAATATAGTCATTCATTTCCAGCATATTATATATGATAGAACCGTAGATAGCTTGTTCAAACAAGTGCTGTGACTTCTTTATCATGTTGTTGCGCCGTTTGATTCCTTTGCTGTCCGCAAACTTGATGAATTTCTCCAATACATGCTGAGAGCGCAGGTATTTCACAATATTGTCTGCATCTGACAGTTCCTGTAGTTTGCTGCGATTTTGGTCTGTATAGTCAAAGCAGAATTGCGAAATAAGTCCCTTGCTTGCTGTTTCTGTGTAGTAAGATGTTATCATGCTGGTATCTTCCGCCACAAAATAGTCTGGCATGATACCGCCTCCGCCATATACGCTGCGTCCGATACTTGTCTTATAGACATCGCCCGATTGGCTTATGCTGTCTTCGTTGAAGAACTCGCCGTGTTCATATCGTGTGATAATATCCATCTCATACTCTTTGTTGTCTCCTTTGACAAACGGTTTTTGAATACATCTTCCGGAAGGAGTGTAGTAACGGGCAATTGTCAGATGGATGAGTGAACCGTCTTGGAACTCTATAGGCTGCTGTACAAGTCCTTTACCGAATGTGCGTCGTCCGATGATGACACCTCTGTCATTGTCTTGTATGGCGCCTGAGAATATTTCGGCTGCACTTGCAGACAGTTCATCTGTGAGTACGATTATTGGAAGTGTCTGATATGAACCTCTTCCGTCGCTTTTATACTCTTCACGTTTTACTTTTCTTCCTTCCGTATATACAATGAGGCGTTGCTTTGGCAGAAATTCGTTTATCATCTGTATGGCACTGACCAGATAGCCGCCTCCGTTTCCGCGTAGATCCACAACAAGACCCTTGAAATTCTCTTGTTCAAGTTCTGCAAGTGCCATAAGCAGCTCCGGGTATGTTGTTTCGCCGAATTTCTTGATTTTTATATATCCAAGTTCTTCGTTCAGCATGTATGAAGCGTCGATTGTTTTTACCGGTATGTCGCCTCTTTCGATAGTGAAGCTGAGTGCTTTATCTTCCCCGTGGCGCATGATACCGACCTTTACATTGGTTCCCTTTTTACCTCTGAGTCGGTGCATGGTCTCCTCGTTGGTCACTTCTTTTCCTGTATATGGTTTTCCGTCTATGGATATAATCCTGTCGCCCGGCAAGATTCCTGTCTTTTCAGAAGGTCCTCCCTTGATGATGTTGGTCACGTGTACGGTGTCGTTTTTAATGACAAACTGTACACCAATTCCGCTGAAACTTCCTTTGAGGTCATCGTTTGCTGTTTGTGCGTCTTTGGCTGAGATGTAAGTGGAGTGCGGGTCCAGCTCCGCCAAGATTTTGGGCATTGCTTGCTCTACAATGTTGGATATGTTGACCGTATCTACATACTGGTCGTCTATGATATGTAGCAGATCATTCAACTTATTAGAAGAAGTGTTGATTATGTTAAGCCTGTTGCCAGAAAACTTATTGGCAAAAAATGTATCTATGATGATACCAGCTATGACGCTGATAGCAATAATCAAAGGAACAAACCGCGAAGAACGATTGGTATTCATATTTATCTTTGTCGTTTTTTTATTAGTGATGTTTTTTTATTCATTCAGATTGATGTAGTCCACTTCAATGCCGGCGCGTTTGATGAGGTCTATTCCGTCTTCAAGGCGATACTTTTCAGAATAGACAACTCTTTTTATGCCGGATTGGATGATGAGTTTTGCACATTCTATGCACGGTGAGGCTGTGATATACATGGTTGCTCCGTCGCTGGAGTTTCCGGAACGTGCTATTTTGGTGATTGCATTTGCTTCTGCATGCAATACGTATGGTTTTGTCACATTGTGTTCGTCTTCGCAAATGTTTTCGAATCCTGCCGGTGTCCCGTTATATCCGTCGGATATTATCATTTGGTTCTTGACAATGATTGCGCCGACTTGTCTGCGTTGGCAATACGAGTTCTCTGCCCAGATTCGTGCCATGCGCAGGTAACGCTTATCAAGTATATACTGTTTTTCTTCGTTTGTCATAATGTCGTTTGTGAATTGGCTAATTATATACTTTGTCATAACTTTCAGAACTCAAACGTATGAAGTTTGTGTTGTCCTTATAGATAATCATGATATTTGAGTCTCCGCCATATCGGGTAGAGTTGTTTAAGATCTCAAATATTTGTTGGCTCAGTCTGTTTATCTCTGTTCCTGACTGTTGCTGCATTTGGAGCGTCAGGTTTCTGGATTTTCCGTCTGCGTTCCATGTACCTCTGAACGAACTGCCGGATACCAGTATCCCGTTGAATGTGCTGGAGGAAAAACTTATTTTATATGTATTGGGAATTGCATACAGTTCCTTTATGTCGTCACCGTTGATGCTGACACCATTGAATGTCGCACCTGTTATCTTCCATGTCTTTCCTATGAACAGTTCGTCAATGTCGTCTTCGTTGTCGCATCCTGTCATGAGGAGTGACGACGCGAATACGATAATCAAAGTCGATAAGAATGTGATGATTTTATTCATGTGTGTGGATGTATCTGAAATGTTATGCCATCTTTTTAATTCCGTTTCTTTCAAGCAGAGCGTCAATTGTGGCTTCTTTCCCGCGGAACCTCTTATAGAGCGACATCGGATGTTCCGTACCTCCTTTTGACAGAATGTTGTCCCTGAAACTCTGTGCTGTTGCTTTGTCGAATATTCCGTGCTGCTTGAACAGAGAAAAAGCGTCAGCGTCGAGAACCTCCGCCCATTTATAACTGTAGTATCCTGCGGAATATCCTCCGGCCATTATGTGCGAGAACTGTACGCTCATACATGTGCCATCTACTGCCGGGAGGAGCTGTGTCTCTTTCCAAGCTTCTTTTTCAAAGGACATGATATCCTCGTTCAGCTCTTCTTCCTTAGTATAATATGCCATATCAAGTAGTCCAAAACTGACCTGACGCAGACAGGAGTATGCCACGTTGAAGTTTCGGCTTTTGACAATACGGTCTATCAGTTCTTCCGGTATAGGTTCTTGTGTCCTATAATGGAACGCGAATGTGTTCAGAAATTCTTTCTCCGTGCTGTAGTTCTCCATGAACTGTGAAGGCAATTCTACAAAATCCCAATAGACACTGGTTCCGCTTATTGTTCTGTATGTGGTGTCGGCAAATATTCCGTGAAGTGCATGACCGAACTCATGCAAGAATGTCTCGACTTCTGATAACGTCAACAGCGAAGGATTCTTTTCTGTGGGTTTGGTCAGATTCATGATCACAGATACATGCGGGCGGCTGTCAAGACCGTCTTTCTCTTTCCATTGCTCTTTGAAACTTGTCATCCATGCCCCGGATTTCTTGCTGCTTCGAGGATGAAAATCACAATAGAGTACGGCAAGGAATCTGTTGTCTTTGTCATGCACTTCGTATGCTTCCACATCTTTATGATAAACTTGGATGTGAGTGTTTCTTGTGAATGTGATTCCGTAAAGCCGTGTGGCAAGACCGAATACTCCCTTTTTCACGTTTTCCAGTTCAAGATAAGGACGCAACATTTCTGAGTTGATGCTGTATTCTTTTTCTTTCAGTTTGTTGGAATAGTATGAGAAGTCCCACGGCATCAGTTCAAAATCGGTTCCGTTTATTTCTTTTGCCAGACTCTTCACCTTTTCAATCTCTTTATTTGCCGTGGGTTTGTAGGCCTCCGTCAGCTGATGGAGCAGAGCATATACATTCTCTGTGTTTTGTGCCATTCTGCGTTTGAGCACAAATTCAGCATAATTCCGGTAGCCGAGCAGTTGTGCCAGTTCACGATGTTTGTTCACAATGCTCCTCACGATGTCCGTATTGTTGTTTTCGTTGTCGTGAGTACACAGCGTATTGTATGCCATATACAGTTGCTTTCTCAAATCTCGTTTGGCACTGTATGTCATGAAAGGCAGATAAACCGGAGCGTGCAATGTGATGACCCAGCCTTCAACTCCCTTTTCTTTGGCTATTTCGTGTGCCTCGTCTATCAGACTGTCTGGGATTCCTTCAAGCTCTTCTTCGTCCGTGATGTGCAGTTCAAAGTCGTTGGTGTCCTTCAGCTTGTTCTGCGAGAACTGTAGAGCAAGCACTCCCAGTTCTGCTGAAAGCTTTTTGAATCGTTCTTTTTCCTTCGCATTCAGTTTTGCGCCATTGCGTATGAATCCCTCATAACAGTTCTCCAATATCGTCTGTTGTTCTTGGCTCAGTTCCTTTGCTTTGGCGTCCGGATTGATGTGGTTATAGTAATTATATACATGCTCAACCTTTTTGAACAGACGTTCATTCAAGGAAATATTGTTTGAATGTTCTGAAAGCATGGGTGAAAATTTCTGTGCGAGGGCATCCAACTCATCCGTCGTTTCTGCATTCAAAAGATTGAAGAACACTTCAGTTACTCTTGCAAGAGTCGCTCCTGATTTCTCTATCGCTTCAATTGTATTTTCAAACGTCGGCTCTTCTTCGTTGTTTATGATTGCTTCAATTTCTTTGTTCTCCTCCTCCATTCCTTGCAGTATGGCAGGTTCATAGTCTGTAATCTCTATTTCAGCGAATGGAACAGTTTCGTAAGGGGTATTATATTTTGAGAGAAAAGGATTGTTGTGCATATTGATACCTTTCGTTTTAATCGTTTACGTTGTAATTCAACAGATATTTTATTTCAGGAATATATATTTCTCTTCTTTTCAGCATGATGATTCCTTTGCTTTCCATCATGTTAAGGGCTTTGGAAACTCCCAGTCTCGACTCATTGAGTATGACTGCAAAATCTTCCATCTTGACCGTGATGATTTTCTTTCCGGTAGGTTTGATGATATAAGCACTCAGAAATCTCTTTATTTTTTCTTCTATGCCGGAAGCCTCTTTTGCCCTTAGAGAATTTGTTGCTATTTGCAGCTTGTAGCATATCATGTTTAACATGTTCATCTTTATAATGTTCATGTTCATCAGTATGTCGCAGAATACACGCTTGTCTATTGAAAACGTACTTCCTTCTGTGATAAACCGATAAGTGTGGCTATAGTGCTGTGGCATTCCGAACATATTATATGGCTCTATGACATGCGGGGCATCAAGATACTCTGTGATAATAAACTTGTCGTTTGCATTGTGATGTTCCGTACATACCTTTCCTTTGAGTATATATATAAGCTTATTGCAGCAGTCGTCTTGTGACGCTATGATAGTGTTGGCGGCATGTTGATTGAAATTGAGTTTTACTCTTTTCAACAAAAAAGAAAGTTCGTTGATACTAAGTCCTTGAAAGAGAGGAAGCTGTTGCAGCTTCTCAAACATCGTAAATTCCATACATCTTTTATTTACATGCAAAGATACAATATATTTTGGAAAAAACATTTAATACGCTAAGAATAAAAAGTTTATGCTAATTTTGTGTTCTGATAATTATTTGCTTAAATTTCTCAAGTTGAAAATTGCCGATAAAATAAAAAAATCTGCACATACGATATGTTTCAGGGCATTGTTCGTATATAATCAATAGTCCGTTAAACTTTCGACTAACAACTAAAGTTTAACGGACTATTGATATTCAACATCCCCCCTCCGTCACGACTGTGACGAAGGGGGATGTAAGCATTTCTATAAACAAGATGGAGGCTATCGCACTATCACCTTGTGGTGTTGCCGGATTCCGTTTGAATATGTGATTTCAAGAATCACGGCAGATTGTGAAACCGGTACATTGACTGTGATGTTTTCTGTATCGGGTGTGGCTAAGGTCTGCACCATCTGTCCTTGCATATTGAATATGCTGACATGTTGTATCGGATTCTTTGAATGAATCGTCAGGCAACCTTCTGTTCCTGTCTTTATTTCTATTGCATCTTGGGAACTATCTACTTGTAGATTGCTGATACTCGTGTCTATACCTTTTGTGAATCTATAAACGCGTGCATCCTCTCCGGGTACACTGTATGTAAGGGCGTCATCTGTTATTTTCAACAACTCTCCGGTCCAGAGTTCTTTTATCTCATTTATGTCGGATGCCTTTATTCCGAGCAGTTCCAGAGGAATGCTTCCGTTCATGGCTTTTCCCGCATAGTTGATGACAGCTACATACAGATATTTGTCTGTATGGTGCATGAAGAAAGACTCCGCACCGTTAGCATTGTCGTTATATTCCTTGTATCCATAAACTGGCTTGAATGAACGTCCGAGGTCCGCCATCTCATTGATGTCCCTGTTCATCAATATTTTCTCGGCACGCATACGCGACAGCTCCGCACTTCCTCTTCCGCTCTTGTCGCTCAGACTGTAGTTGTCTGCCACGAGCATCATTCCTGTGATTGCACCGTTGGTGTATCGTGCTCTGTTTTCGCCTTCGCTTGACCACAATTGGTCTCCTGTACCTACGAGCACAAGATGGTCTGGGTCATTGTACTGATACAGTCCGTCTGTCCACCAGCCACCGGAAATCGAACTCATGCTGTATTCAGTCCAGCCGATACGTCCCCAAGTGTCACAGGCTATGCGTCGCGAATTTCCGTATTGGTAGGGGAACAGCGGAGCAATGGAGAGGGCAACGAAGATGCCGTACTTGTCTGCTTGCTTGATGAAGTATGACATGCCTTCGTTATAGGCTTCCACAGCAGTTTTTACATTCTTGTTATAATAGAAGTCTGCCTGAATGATTCCGCAGTTGACAAAATCCACTTTCACATATTTGTAACCGTATGTTGCCATAGAGCGCAGGAAGTTGTTCATGTCGCTCTTGGTTGCAGGGTGGGTTGGGTCTCGGCAGAAAGCACCGTCATACTTATGCGGTTTTCCATTTACATGAAGCACGACATCGCGCATGGTGTATTTCGTACCGTCAGCTCCGGTATAGATGTAGTTGTCCAGTTCGCTTTCCTGCCACCACAAAGAAAGAGGAGTGGAGTATCCTCCTACCACTTGTCCGTTGGCATTGGCATGTTTGATGAAATTGAGATGTTCTGTCTGGTTCATTCCATCGCTTGCATCAAGACTAAAGATAACATTTCCTTGTGAGTTGCAGAAACCTGCCGGCTGAAGCACTTCATGGTAATAGTCTGAAATCTCAATGTCTGTAGCATATGAATTCTTTTCTGCCAAGACACCCCAGCTCTGCCAGCCGAAAGGTGTGCCTCCTGTCCATGTGTCATGCTTCGGAACGATGCGTGTGTTGGCACTTGCATATTCTTCCATTCCTGTGCGCCAGTCTTCATAGAAACCTATGAACATGCGGGCTGAGGATATTTCTGTACCTGCAAGTTTGCCGTGAGGTATCTCGTCGCGTGTTTCTGCGTCTGAAACACCGGAGAAGAGACGGAGCGATTTGATTTTACCGTTGGATGAACCGGAAACTTTGACAGCACTTTTCCAGTGGTTGTGATCGACAGAGCCGAGTACAAGTCCGTTACGGCTTTCGCCCTCATATATTGCCGACACTTCGTATGATGTCATGCTTGTGTCGATTTTATATTTATGGTAACGTCCGAATCCGTCGTTGTCGAAAGGAACTTTCAGCATACAGTTATTGGAGTTGTTGACGAACATGGTGTATTCGGCAGTGGTGACAATTGGAGCGAGATAGTTCGATTGTATTTCTTTACTGCTCGCAATAGCGAGGTCTGTCACGATATAAGGATGTTCTGTATAGAAACAGAATTTCTGACACATCGTTACGTCATCGCCGTTGTCTGCATTCTTGAATACAAACGAATGACACGTTCCCTGTCCCTGTTCGTCCTCAATATCAGTGCTTGTATATTCAACTTCTGCGAAAGAAGAAGAACTGACAGTAGATGTTTTGCCTTCGGCATTGTCGTATGTGGCTTCAGGCTTTGAAGATATGATGACAGGGCGGTAGCTTCCGTCCGGTTTACGGTAGTTTAGTTTGAAAGAACGGGTTCGTTCTGTATAAGTAAGCTTCCAGTTGCCGTTTTCTATCACGATGTCATCGGCGGAAACATTGCTACAGATTGCAATCAGCGCAATGAGAATTATACAACTTTTTCTTAAAATTTTCATACCTTTTATTTATTGTTCATGGTGAATCTGAATATTTGAGCATCTTTTCCCTCTATGCTGTATGTGAGCTTGTCTGAACAGCTGACAGGCTTGCCGCTCCATAATTCCTCGACGGTACTGAAGTCGTTATTGCCAATTCCAAGACGTTCAAGAGCTATTTCTCCTTTAAGAGTTTCTGGCTTGTAGTTGATGACTGCCACATACAGATATTTGTCTGTGCGAAGCATTACACAGTTCTCGGCATCTCCGTCGCCTCCGTTATATTCGTTGTATCCGAATACAGGACGGAAAGAACGTCCGATGTTTCCCATTTCATTGACATCCCGATTCATCAGAATCTTTTTTGCTCTTTCGCGGGAAAGTATGGCATTGCCGCATCCCGATTTGTCTTCAAGGCTGTAGTTGTCTGAAACGAGAACCATTCCGCTTGCGGCACCATTGGTGACACGTGCGCGATTTTCTCCCTCAGTCTCTTTCTCCTCGTCATTGCCGACAAGTACAAGATGGTCAGGGTCGTTGTATTGGTAGAACTCATTGGTCCACCATCCTCCGCTCACTGCGTTCATGCTGTATTCCGACTGGCTAATCTTTCCCCATGTGTCACATGCGATGCGTCGTGAGTTTCCGTATTGGTAAGGGAATGTTGGAGCTATGGACAGGGCGATGAAGAGTGGCTCTCCCTTGTCTGCCTCATCGAGGAAATGGCTGAAACCTTCGTTGTAAGCCTCAACAGCTGTCTTTACATTTTTGTTGTAGTATGAATCTGCCTGCACCATGCCATTGCTCGTGAAGTCCACTTTCATGTATTTGAATCCTTCGGACTTGTAGTCGCGCAGTGTACGTGAAATCATGAGCTTGGTTCCCGGATGAGTAGGGTCTAAGCAGTAGGCTCCGTCCAGTTTGTACGGCTGTCCATTGACTTTAATCACACAGTCGCGTCCTGTGTATTCGCTCTCGTTGTCAATCTTGTTGTCAAGCATGTCCTCGTTCCACCATAGCGCAAACGGTGTGCAATATATACCTGCAATCTGGTTGTTGCGCTCACAGTGGCGGCAAAGCTCAATCTTCTGTTCGTGTGAAAGGTTGTCCCAAGCATCAATGCTCATGATGTTTAATCCTTTGTCGTTGCAGAATCCGGCAGGATTCAAAGTCTCGTGGAAATAGTCCGATACAGCCACATCTACATCAAACGAGTTGTGTGAGGACATGACACCCCAGCTTTGCCAGCCGAAAGGTGTACCGCCCTTCCATGTGGTGCGTCCCGGCTGTATCTTTACATTGGCACGTGCATACTCTTCCATACCGTTGCGCCAATCGCTGTGGCGACCTATATACATGAGTGCGGAACGCACGGACTTGCCTTCTACCTTTCCATGAGGCAAGACATCGCGGGTTTCTTCATTTGCAACTCCTGAGAAAACTTTCAAACTGTTTATGGTATTGTTGCCGGATGCGTTGACTGCCACCGCGCTTTTCCAGCGGTCGTGTTCTACAGAACCGAAAACAACACCGTTCCGACTTTTCCCTTCAAAGATGGCACCGACTTCATACGATGTCATTTCGCCGTTAAGATGATATTTGTGATAACGCACGAAACTGTCATTGTCGAAAGGCACTTTCAGCATACGGTTGTCTTCGTCTGCCGTACACACTGTATATGAACTGTTTGTACAGATTGGCGCAAGATAATTTGAACTTATCGTAGAGGTTGAACTGACAGACAAATCAGTTAATATATAATCTGTGTCATACACATAGAAGTTCTGTGTCATGCTTATGTCTTTCTGTGTGGAATTACTAAAAGTAAAAGAATGGCATATTCCTTTTCCGAAAGCGGTTTCAATCTTGTGCTTCTCGTATTTCATGTTACTGAAACCCCTTGACTGCACTTTCTCTTCTTTGCCGTTTGCTATGGTATATGTAGCTTCCGGCTGTGAACTTTTGACCACAGGGACATAGCCTTTCGTGCCGTCCTTATAGTCTATATTGAACATTTTTCCTGTTTCCGTGTATGTGATGCGCCAAGCTCCTTTTTTTATCACTATATCTTTGGCTTGCAGTGATGCCGCTGACAAGAGTAGAAATGAGGAACACAACATTCCTGCTGTTTTTATAGTTCTATTCATTTTTGTTTTGAGTTTGTTTTTAATTTGATGTATGTTTCTATAAGTCTATAAAAGTTACATTGCTGTCAGTTCAAGTACGCAGCTTGCATATTCTTTGCCGAGAGGCATTTCTATGCCTGTATTCATCAGCAACGCACCTGAAAATTCTTTTCCGTCAAGGAAACATGGATTGCTCCCTGTTTCTACATTTATCTCGCGAACCTTATATGTGCGTGAAGGGTCAAGTCCTTCCATACACACTCTCGGCACAATCTGGTTCATGAAGTGTTCCAGTTTGTATGCAAAGAAAACGGCTTTGCTCTTGTCATCATTTGTGTACATCAAAGAAGCGATGCCCTTTTTGTCGTATGGAGAGACAAGTCGGTACAGATTTCCGAGCTGAACAGTCTGACGTATAGTCTTATAATCTTTGATAGCCTGTTTCGACTGAGCTTTTTCCTGCTCTGTCATGTTTTTCGGCTGAATCTCCATGCCGAGGCGTCCGCTCATTGCTACGTCACATCTGAACTTTATAGGCAGTGAACGTCCTGTCTGGTGGTTCGGAGCGGCACTGATATGTTGCGCCATTGCGTTGGAAGGATAGAAATAAGACGTTCCCCACTGCATGAATATACGCTGCAAAGCATCCGTGTCATCGCTTACCCAGAACTCGTCGAAATATGGCATGACACCGTAGTTCACGCGTCCGCCTCCACCGCCACAGGCCTGCATCACCACATTGGGATATTTTGCACGTATGCGCTCCAACACATTGTTCAGTCCGCGATGATATTCTATGTATATGTGCGACTGTTTGTCTTTCGGCAGATAGTTGGAACCGTAATTCTTCAACTCTGCATTCGCATCCCATTTGATGTATGCGATTTGCGGATAGTCTGTCAGCAGTTTATCAACCATGTCGAACATGAAGTCCTGAACCTTTGGGTTGCAGACATCAAGCAACAGTTGGTTGCCTCCGCGTCCATAGTTGAAAGGTCTGTTCTTGGCCTGAAGTGCCCATTCGGGATGTTTCTCGAACAGTTCGCTCTTGGAGTTAAAGCTTTCCGGTTCAATCCAGATACCGAATTTGATGTTGTTCTTATGCGCTTCGTCAATCAGTCCTTGTATTCCGTTAGGCAGCTTTCGCTTGTCTGTGGTCCAGTCGCCAAGCGAAGAAGAATCGTTGTTGCGCGGATATTTGTCGCCGAACCATCCGTCGTCCATGACAAACAGTTCGCCTCCAAGTTCTGCAATGTCCTTCATCATGGCAGCCATGCCTTCTTCTGTAATGTCGAAATACACACCCTCCCAGCTGTTGAGGAGAATATCGCGTACTGCATTGCCGTTGTGGAGCATTCCCCCTTGTCTTGCCCACTTGTGGAAATTGCGGCTTGCTCCGCTCAATCCTTCATGCGAGTATGTGAGTGCGAGGTGAGGGGTGGCGAATGTTTCTTTCGGTGCTAATTTGTATTCGGAAGAAGCGTTGTCAATGCCGAAGAATATCCGGTGAACAAAGTTGTTGTCCGTATTCATTCGTATGGCATAGTTGCCGCTCCAGCACAATGCCGCACCGATTACTCTTCCGCTGTTTTCCTTAGGGCTGCCGTCGAGCGAGAACATTACTTCCGGATGGTCGTTTTGAGCATTACGCGCTCCGTCGAGGTTCGTAACCATCTTTATGCCCGGTGTCAGAGGCTCTGAGGTGACGAATGTCTCTGCGGCCCAGCTCCCGTGCAGATGCGATGCCCACACGTCTCCGCGTCTGATCATGAAATGTCCGGAGTCGAAACGCTTCAGTGTCACATTGCCCTTCTCTGTATGTGAAATCTCGCTCCATGTTTCTATCATGTCCACATGGTTGTGCGCTTTATAGTTCAGCTTTACAGTAAACGGATAGACTTTGTCTTTCAGAGTAACGATTGTCAGTGTGGCATCTTTTGTCTTTTTCTGTTCGACATTGTCCACAATCAAATCCAGTGTCCAGTTTCCGTCAGCATGAACAACCTGTATTGTCGGGTCTTGCGTTGTCACATTTCCGAATGCCGGATAGGCAGGGCGGTTGATGCCGTCCCATGCGTCATGTATCTGATGTATCTGGCTTTCTTCTATGCGGTCGCCGAAATAGGCGAAACGCAAATCTTCTCCGTCATTTGCATGCAACAGCATGGATGTGTTTTCTGTAGATACCAATACACTGCCTCCCCATGCCAATGCTTTGCCGCTTTGCAATGCAAAGGCTGATAACAGGCAAAATGTACATTTCAATAATCTTTTGTTCATTTCTATAATATATGATTTAGAGTTTGTTTTTTTTACACAGTTATCTGAATATACTGTATGTAGGTTCGCTTTCTTCTTGCAAAGAGACAAAAAAATGCCTATAAATATAGGTATAAAATGTTCATAAAATAGAAAAAATGCGGATTCTTGACCCCTTTTTCTGCAAAATACACTGTTTACACGCCTATTTGTGGTAAATATATTAGAATAATAAATGAGTTTTATGGGGTTATTTCTTTACCTGAAGGAATCTATAAGGTAACAGAACTATCAGTTCAAACGAACATGTAGTTCAAACGAATATGTGAGGTTGGCAAACTAACATGTGAGGTTGGCGAATGAAATCTTTACCCCATTATTAATGTACGGATAGTGCGCTGAAAACATATTGTATTTGCAGAGAGAAACTGAAAACAGCTTCTAATTATATACGGACAATGCGCCGAAAATAGATTGTCGGTGCAGAGAAAAACTAAAAACTGTGCGCTGAAAACTTTAATCGGCACTGCTGATTATAAAAACGGCACTGCTGATTATGTAAACGGCACTGCCGATTAGAGTTTTCTGCGCACTGTTTTTACTTCTTCTCTGTGCTGTTT
>JAJPZU010000262.1:0-10101 GCA_021204165.1 Prevotellaceae bacterium | reverse complement strand
CTGTTTTTACTTCTTCTCTGTGCTGTTTCTACTTCTTCTTTGTGCCGTTTTTAGTTTTTCTCTGTACTGTTTTCAAAATCTCTCAGCACAGATATTTTTATTTTATCGGTAATTCCAAGTTGCGAAACTTAATTTGAAATATCAAGAAAACACGCTAAAATAGCATTTTTCATAATAACAGAATTTTAGGTGAATCCGTTTAAAACTAAAAAACTGCATTCCGAAAGTCATAAAAATGCCTTCAGAATGCAGTCTGATGTGGTTGTTTTTTTATTTATGCACTACATTACATCGCCGTTACTTCAATGACACGGCTGTAAAGTTTGTTGCCTGTAAATAAGTCAAGACCTACTGTCATGAGGTAATCACCTGAATAAGTGCGGTCATTGCCGTTGAGAGAAGATGAAGCATTAGGCATCATGTTGATTTCGCTGACCTTATACTGGCGGTTGGCGTCAAGACCCTCAAGGCACACATTGTGACGTCTGTCGCCATATCGAGGATAGATATCAAACGAGAATACTACAGCCTTTTGCTTGTCTTTGCCTACGAACATAGTTGATGTGTGAGGACCTGTGTAAGGCGAAACGAGGCGGTACATGTCACCCTCCATTATAACAGGCTTCAGACGGTTGTAGTTCTGTACAGCTGAATGACAGTATGTGGCATCGTCTGCGCTCATGTCGTCAAGCTTGATGTCGAATCCTAATTTACCCATCATGGCTACATCGGTGCGGAACTTGACAGATGCGTCGCGGTTCCATGACGTTACGTGTGCACAAGTAGCTTTTGCCGGATAGAAGAATGAGAATCCGTATTGGATGTACAGACGTCCGAGTGGGTCTGTGTTGTCGCTTGCCCAGAACTCTGTGAAGTACTTGAGAGCCTGATAGTCGATACGTCCGCTACCGCCGGAGCAAAGCATCATTCTTAAATCAGGATATTTTGCCTTGATTCGGTCGAGCACATTGTAAAGACCACGTACATATTCTACATAAAGATGAGTCTGCTTATCTTTGAGATATGGAGAATAGATATTTGTCATTGGGCTGTTGCAGTCCCATTTGAAGAATGCTATCTGTGGATATTTGGTCATCAGATTGTCAACTATGCTAAATACATAATCTTGTACCTTAGGGTTGCTGAGGTCGAGAACCATCTGATTACGGAAATAGTATTCGTCACGGTTTGGAAGGTGGATAACCCAGTCTTTGTGCTTCTCGTACAGTTCGCTCTTAGGGCTTACCATTTCCGGCTCAATCCATATACCGAACTTGAGACCTTTCTTGGCTGCTTCGTCCACAAGTTTGCCAACACCGTTTGGCAACTTGTCTTTTGTCTCATCCCAGTCGCCGAGTCCCTGAGTGTCGCTGTGGCGAGGATATTTGTTACCAAACCATCCGTCGTCGAGAAGGAACATATCAACACCAAGCTTGACAGCATCGCCCATGAGGTCGCAGAGTTTCTCTTCATTGAAGTCGAAGTAGGTTGCCTCCCAGTTGTTGAGTAATGTCATGCGGTCTTTCATTCCGTCCTTAATCTGATATTTGCGTGCCCAGTCATGGAAGTTGCGGCTTGCTTTTCCTATTCCTTCATGGCTGTAGGTAAAGTAAAACTCAGGAGTGGTGAATGTCTGACCTGATGTAAGTGTATATTCAGATGCGTATGGGTTGATTCCTGAAATGACACGGAGATATCCCTTGTTGTCAACCTCAAAGGTGAAACGGAAGTTTCCTGTCCATCCCAATGTACCGAGCATACATTCTCCAGTCTTTTCTGTAGCTTCTCCGTCGAGAGAGAGGATGAACATTGGAGGCATGAACATATTGGCACGTGAACCAAGTTTGGTGTCGAGAACTTTCTTTCCGAAGTTAAGCTGTGTGGTGGACATGTTTACTTCTTCAATCCAGTCGCCTGAAAACTCTGTGAGGTAGTAGCTGGCATTGTTGAAGTGAAGCATACTTGAAGCATACTTTTTCAGTACAACTGCGCCCTTCTCCTTATTTTCTATCTCCGTATATGTCTTGATGATGTCTTCCTTCGGATAGGCTACATAGTGCAGCTTAACTGTAATCGGATACTTGTCATCCTTCAATGTGACCACGGTTTCATTTCCTCCGTCCTTGGAAGCAGTGGTGTTCGATACATACTTCAGCAAGAGAGAAGGATTCTTGTCGGTATGCTGAATGTCGATGGCAGGCTCGAAATAGTCTTCCATACCGTGAGTGAGATAGGCCTCCGTTCCGTTCGGAAGGTTCTGTAAGTCTGCTTCGTACTGGAGGTGCTTGCCAAGATAAGATTGATACACTCTTCCGTTGTCTTTGACGCGCAATACAAGATCCACATTGTCTGTGTTGATTCTTATAAAATCGTCAGCAAAGACCGATTGTGCCATTGCAAGTGCACAGAGAGCAATTGTTGATTTTAAGTTCATAAGATTTTAATTTTTATTTTAAGTAGTTTGATATTTGATTACTGAAAATATTTACCAGTTGTCGCTTCGGAAAGGAGCTACTTTGAGTCCTGACGGAGTGCCGAGGGTACATTCCGGGTTGTTTGCCCATCCGTAGCGTACAGCTACCGGAACTGTGACATTGTCAGAATATACGACTACCTTGCCGTTCTCTGTGTATGCCTTGGCTTCGTGCCATACATGGTCCGGTCCGGCGAGCGTGAATCCCTTTATGTCTGAGTTCGGATTGAACTTTTCTCCGATTCCCTCCGGTATGATGAACTCAACAGTCACCTTGTTGCCGTTCACTGAGTACTTGTCATATACCGGTACTGAACCTGCCACTTTCTTACCGTAAGTTTTTGCGAGAGACAGGGCTGCCAGACGTTTTCCTACAGCCTGCTTGTTTTTCGGATGTATGTCGTTGGCTTCTCCGAGGTCGATATTGCACACCATTCCTGTGCCGTTAATCTTCAGGGCTGTCGCCTGTGCTTCACGCAGAGCTGCCCACGGAGACTCCTGCTGTACGCTCTGGCGTGTCAGGAAGTTGGCGAGCTGTACAAAATAGAATGGCATGTCCGGATTGCCGAACTGTTTGCGCCAGTCATGTATGAGGGTCTGGAAAAGGCTTTCATACTGTTCTGCTCTGCCTACGTTGGCGCATCCCTGATACCAGATGACTCCCTTTACAGGGTAGTTGAGCCAAGGGTGAACCATTGCGTTGAACAGAACTGTCGGGAATGACGAACCGTCAGGATAGGGAGGGGCAGGCGGCAGCTTTGTCGCATCAAATCCGATGTTGTATTTCCATTCTCCTGCAAGAGACACTTGATTGCCGTTTGGAGATTTTATGTTCATCTCAGCGGCATCTCCGGCTATACCTCCTTCGCCGCCTGTATCGAATACTCTGACAGCAAGTGTGTTTTCTCCTGCACGGACAAGTGATGCCGGTATGGTGTAGTGCCTCTGCACGTTAAATCCTCCGCCGGAAGCAATTTTCTCTCCGTTCCAGTATATAATGTCTTCATCATCTATGATTCCCGGATTGAGCTGAAGTTCCTTTCCTTCCCATTCTTTAGGGATGCTTACACTTTTGCGGAACCAAACCACACCGTCGAAGTCTGTGAGCCCTTGTTTTTCCCAGTATGCAGGCAACTGCATGGTCTTCCAGTTGGAATCGTTGAAGTTGCTGGCAGTCCATAAAGTCTTGTCCGGATTGCCATCCGCATATCCTTTGTCGCTTCTGAGCACGGCACTCTTCCATTCTTCCGACTCCTTATTATATATGTCGAATATTTTTTCTCTGTCGTAACCGACGGCCTTCATCTTTCCGAGCAGTTCCTCATAGCCTATCACATGTTCAAGGGCTTCGCCACTTATCCATGCTTCAGCCGGAGTTCCTCCCCAGTCGCAGTCGATGACTCCGACCGGAACTTTCAGTGTCTGATGCAATTGCCGGGCATAGAAATAGGCGAGAGCCGAAAACTCCGGAATTGTGGCGGAAGAGCATTCTTGCCATCCTCCCATTGTGGAGATTGTTTCATTAACCGGTACAAGAGAGGTGACCTTCTTTACTTGGAATAGGCGGATGTCCGGATAGTTGGCGTCCTTGACTTCCTGTTCGTAGTTCATAATCTTTCCCCAGCCTGCAACGGGCATTTCCATGTTCGACTGTCCTGAGCAGAACCATACTTCGCCCACAAGGACATTTTTGAGTTCTGTTTTCTCTCCGTCATTAAAGACAATGGAATACGGGCCTCCGGCTTTAGGTGTCTGTACTTTAATCTTCCATTTTCCTTCAGAGTCAGCTTTGGCTGTATAGATTTTCTTGCTCCAGCTTGGAGATACAGTCACATCTGCATTGCGGTTGGCTGTTCCGGAGAATGTCATCTCCGTTTGCTGCTGTATAATCATGTTGTCAGAATATATAGCAGGCAGTGTGACTTTTGCTGTGACGAGTACAGGGCTTGCCAGAAACATGGCAACGGCTGTCCCGGTTTTTATGTGATTCAGAATCATGATATAATAAATGTTTTTTAGTGTTTCTTGTTTGTTCTTGTTTCATAAGTAACATTGAACTCATAAATTGAAGGCGGTTCAGAAGCTCTCATTACGTTGAGACGGATTCTGTCAGCCTTATAAGCTTGCGGGAATCTTATGACTTTGCAGTCTCCCATCGGCAGTGACGATATATAAATCGTTTCCCAAGCTCCGTCGCGCTCAATATCAATGCTGTATTCTTGTATGCGGTTTGCTCTGTAATTGGAGTATCCGTCGTCACTTTGTTTGCTGTCGCAATACTCAAATATGCTTATCTTGTTGAACGCTTCGTTAGGATTAAGTTCCACAATGAGCTGTGCCGGAACAGTAGCTGACGCCCATCTTGTCTGCATTCCGCCGTCAGTTGCTTTGCTTGCTTCGTATTCCGGGTTGTTCTCCCACACGGATGAGGCTGTGGTTTTTGCCCATGTCGATATGTTCTTTCCTCCTGAAGGCAGCGGCTTGCCTTTTTCAATGCCGATTCGTCTGCCGAGTTCGATTACTGCGTTGGCTTCATTTTCCCGTATCTTTCCGGTCTGGTCTGGTGGAACATTCATGACAAGCGTATTCCCGTTCTCTGTCGTGAGGTAGAAGAGTTCCTCAAGCTCATCAAGCTCGCGCACTTCCATAGGTGTTGATTTCTGGAACCAGTTCCATGCTTTGCTAAGACAGATTGTATGTTCAAACGGAAGGTAATATGACTTTCCTTTATACATATATTGCTTTTTGTCGCCGCGTGGAGCGATTTTAGGGTCCCAAAGACGGAAATCGCTTGGGAAGAAGCGCATAAAGTATTTGTTGTCTTCAGTACAAAGATCGGGAAGTATCAAGTCGTCCCAATAGTATGACTGCTGTCCCTCAACGCTTGTGAGGGTGTGGTTTACACCTATTGCGCAGTTCGGTTGCAGTTTTTTGACGAGCGAATATATTCTTGGTATTTGCCAGTCGTCAACTTTCTTGTCCCATGCTCCGTCGAGCCACAGTTCGCACACTTCTCCATAGTTGCTCATAAGCTCTGTGAGCTGGTTTTCCATGTACTTCACATATTTGTTGAAGTTCTTGGACTTGTATGACGGTTCGTGCCTGTCCCAGAGAGAATAGTAAACTGCAAATTTCAGCCCGTACTTGCGGCAAGCCTCTGACACTTCTTTCACCACGTCTGTCTTCACTGGAGAGGAGGCAACATCGTAGTCTGTGTATTTGCTGTCCCAAAGACAAAAACCGTCATGATGCTTTGTGACGAGGAGTACATAACGGAATCCTGCATCGCGGGCAACACGCACCCATTGGTCACAATCAAGTTCTGTTGGGTTATATGTGCTTGCAGGCTCTACCCCTTCAGACCATTCTTGATTGATGAAAGTGTTCATTCCGAAGTGTACGAACATTCCATAGCCTCGTTCCTGCAATTGTTGCTGAATGCTGTTTGGGGTAGTAGATGGCAGCAGTTCTTGTGCATGTACCATTCCCATACTTGCTGCGCCAAGCAACAAAGTTGTCATGTGCTTTGTGAAATTCATCTGTTTTGTCAAATTTATTATATTGTGAATTTGTTTGATTTGCTTTTCATATCACAAATATATCTATATGAAATCACATTGATATGTAATCAGCACTTCATAAAATGACACATTTGTTGCATTAGTGTGAAAAAGATAAGTTTTTATGTTCTTTCTGAACCAAATCTTTCATTTTTGCAAATATATTTGAACAATATACATTCACAATCTTTTTTGAGAACAGTTGTTTTCATGTTTTAGTAATAAGGCTTAATTTTGCATCGCTTTTATGAATCGTATATTTATGGATGCCTTTTTTGCTCGTAAACTTTTGGACTGGTACAATGAGAATCATAGACATTTTCCGTGGAGAGATACGCACGAACCTTATATAATATGGGTGTCTGAGATTATCCTTCAGCAGACTCGTGTAGCTCAAGGCTACGATTATTTTGTTCGCTTTGTGGAGCGTTTTCCCGACGTGGAGACATTGGCGAGAGCCGATGAAGACGAAGTGCTGAAATGTTGGCAGGGACTGGGGTATTATTCCAGAGCGCGGAATCTGCACGCAGCAGCATGTCAGATTGCGGCTTTGGGGTATTTCCCTGACACTTATCGGGAGATTCGCAGACTGAAGGGGGTGGGCGATTATACAGCCGCCGCTATTGCGTCTTTTGCTTTCGGACTGCCTCATGCTGTGGTGGACGGAAATGTATATAGGGTCTTGTCCCGCTATTTCGGTGTGACAGAGCCGATAGATACGGTGTCCGGGAAACGTCATTTTGCAGAGCTTGCACAGTGTCTGTTGCCGGAAGGTGAAGATGGCGCGGATTATAATCAGGCGATTATGGATTTTGGTGCCTTGCAGTGTGTGCCTCACTCACCCATGTGCATGGATTGTCCGCTGATTGATGGCTGTGTGGCCTTTCAGACCGACAGGATACAAAGTTTGCCGGTGAAGTCCCGACAGCAGAAGACATCTGCGCGCTATTTACATTATATATACATACAAGCTGAAGGAGAAGCCGCCTTGTTCCGGAGAAACGGAAAGGATATATGGAAGGGACTGTACGAACCTTTTCTGATAGAAACGGACTCTCCTTGTTCTTTAGAGGTGCTGATGGAGCAGGGGGTTCTGCCGGTGTTTGCACAAGGCTCCGGAGCTACGTGGACTGTCTTGCAGGAGAATGTACGTCACCAGCTGACACACCGGACTTTGGTCTGCAATTTCTATAAACTTGACTTAGACTGCAAGCCTGCCGCCACGTTTTTCCGGAATGAAGTGCATTGGGTTGAGCGGAAACATCTTTCCGACTATGCCTTTCCTCGTTTGATTACCGTTTTGTTTGAACGACATGGTCTGATTTGACAAGAACAAAAGAAATCCATTCCCGATTGGATGAATAAGTCGGGAATGGATTTCCGCAAATAAAGTATTTCAGAACGCTTCAAGCATTGTTCGGCTATTTCACATAGATGCTGCGTCGCATCTTAATGTCGTCCGAAGCCCGTCCGATTTGAATTTCAAATTCTCCCGGTTCCACGACACGTTGCAAATGTTCATTATATAATGCCAGCTCGTCGATAGGGATTGAAAGCTCCACGTCTGTCTGCTTTCCTGCTTTCAGATTGATTTTCTTGAATGCTTTGAGCTGCTGTATAGGAGTCAGAACAGAACTGTATTTGTCTCTTACATATACCTGCACCACGTCTTTTCCTTCACGCTTGCCCGTATTTTTCACTGTCAGCTTTATTTTCAATTCCCCTTCCGGAGAGAAAATCGTGTCATTGAGTTGCAGATTGTCATATTCAAAGTCCGTATAGCTCAAACCGTAGCCGAACTGCCAGAGGGCATACGGCTTCTCGAACACGTAGTGTCCGTTTGGCTCTTCATAGCTTCCTCCTTGGTCGAACACCTGTTCACGGTCTGTCGGATAGTAATTGTAGAAACAAGGAGCATTACCCGTACTGCGCGGAAATGAAATGTTCAGACGTCCGGAAGGATTTACTTTGCCAAACAATGCGTCTGCCATAGCATTTCCCTGCTGCTCTCCGCCGTAGAATTGCAGGAGTATGGCATTAGCATTCTCCTTTGCCCATGTCATGACAAGCGGTTTGCCTGTAATCAAGACCACAATCATAGGCTTGCCTGTGGCTTTCACCGCTTTCAGCAGTTCCAGCTGTTTGCCGGGAAGCTCGAGTGAAGACAAGTCAAAACCTTCTCCCGTAGTGACCTTTGCCGCTTTGGCATTTCTTCCCAGCCACAAGCTCCGGGTACCTACTGCCACAATGGCGATGTCGCTCTGAGAGGCAAGTTCTGCTGCTTTTTCTATGCCCTTGTCGTCTTGGCTCCACCAGTCGCAACCGTCCTGATGGCGCAATTCTATGTCTTTCCCTACAAGTCCTTTCAGACCGTCGAGCAGGGTGACACATTCGTGATGGTCTTTTTCCACCCATCCGTAATCTCCCACGACACCATAGTCGCTGTTCGGACCAAGAACGGCAATGGATTTATACTTCTTTGGGTCAAGAGGCAGGATGTTGTTCTTGTTTTCCAGCATGACGATACTTTCGTCAGCAATTTCCTTTGCCAGTGCCACGTGTTCCTTGCATCTTACCACTTTATCTACTTTGTCCGGCTGACCGTAAGGGTCGTCAAACAATCCAAGTTCGAATTTGGCTTTCAGTACGCGGCGGCAGGCACGGTCTATGTACGATTCGTCGATGATGCCGCGCTTCACTTGGTCTTCCAGTGTGCCGTAAGTCCAGTCCCATACATCCATATCTATGCCGGCAATCAGTGAGCGACGGGCTGATTCTTCCGGTGTTTGGGCAGAGAAATGAAATACACGCAAACGATCCACTGAACCCCAGTCGGAATAGAGGAAGCCTTTGAATCCGAGTTCTCCTCTCAACAGGTCTGTCATGTAATATGGCGAACCGCTTATAGGAACACCGTCGTATGCGTGGTAACTGCTCATGATGGCGGTAGGGTTTGCCTCCTTTATCACTTTTGCAAACGGATATATATATAGGTTACGCATTTCACGCTCTCCACCAGCCACGAAGGCTGCATTCAAACCTCCCGTAGGTGTGCCGTGAGCCACGAAATGTTTTGGCATACAGCCTACTCCTTGTGCTTGGGAACCCTTGACAAAGGCGATACCCATTTGAGAGATGAGGTAAGGGTCTTCTCCAAATGTCTCTTCCACACGTCCCCATCTCTGTTCGCGTGCAATGTCAAGCACGGGAGACAACAACTGGTGTATTCCAATCACACGTGCTTCTTTTCCTATCACACCGGTCATTCTCTCGATAAGTTCTGGATTGAATGTCGCTCCTTGAGCTATCGCCTGCGGAAATATCGTGCATCCGTTTTGCAAAACACCGTGAATACCTTCCACTGAGGTGAGAGCCGGGATTCCAAGTCGGGTGTTCTCCGCCATGTAATGGTGCATACGGTCGAAAATCTCAGCAGCTTCAGCGGCCGATTTGCTCATTTCGTGTGTGGTTCCCGTACTTTCCCCTTTGTAGGTGCTTTCCATCGCATTGGGGTCGCTTGTCGAGTTGTTTTGCAGCTGCAAAACCTTTTCGTGAAGCGTCATTCTTCTGAGCAAATCGTTTACACGAATGTCGATTGGTTGTGTACTGTCTTTGTACAGGATTTTTTCTTTCGCTTCCGGCTTGTTGTCTGGAAGCACCTGTGCATTCATAATCCCGGTTGTTGCGCCGAACAACAGGATTGTCATGTATTTCCTTAGGTCTGACATATTAATTATTTATATTAGAATGAAAAATATTCGAGTATGTTTGTTATCATAGATTTTATGATATGCAAATTTACTGATAATAAGTGATTTCTTTGTAGAATTGCTGCACCATAAAATGCAATATTTGCTGCATTGCGCCATTTTATTCTCCTTTTTCCTGCATTATTCATGCTTGTATAGGTGTTTTATGTGGTTGCATTCGACAGACTCCTATGCTTATATAGGTGTTTTATGTGGTTGCATCCGACAGACTCTTTATGCTTATATAGGTGTTTTATGTGGTTGCATTCGACAGACTCCTCCGTCGCTACCGCGCCACCTCCCCTAACTTAGGGGAGGA
>JAJPZU010000154.1 GCA_021204165.1 Prevotellaceae bacterium | reverse complement strand
GTCTGTCGAATACAACCACTAAATATCTGTCGAGAACATCTGCTAACACATACAAGTCACACACGAGGAGTCTGTCGAATACATCTGCTAACACATACAAGTCGCGCACGAGTATCAGTGTGTGACCGAGACTTTGAGAAAACAATCAAAAGGCACTCTAACCTACCGAAAGACGGGCTATAATAATTTAGCGTAATAAATTTAAAACAACTTCTTAATATAATCTTCACATTTTTGATATATGTTTTTGCAAATTATTGTACCTTTGCACCATCAATGGATTAATTTTTTTATGGGAGGTTTTTTCGGAACAGTTTCAAAGAAAAAGTGTGTAACTGATTTGTTCTATGGAACAGATTACAACTCACATCTTGGTACACGCCGTGGTGGCATGGCAACTTATAGTAAAGAGTATGGCTTTATTCGCTCTATCCACAATCTTGAAAATACCTATTTCCGTACTCGTTTCGAGGATGAACTTGACGATTTCAAGGGAAATGCCGGTATTGGAGTGATAAGCGATACAGATGCACAGCCTTTGCTGATGAATTCTCATTTGGGACGTTTTGCAGTGGTTACAGTAGCCAAAATCAACAACATGGAATCTTTGGCGGCAAAACTGCTTGAGGAGAATATGCATCTTTCAGAGTTTAGTTCCGGCAAGATAAATCCAACGGAACTGGTCGGACTGCTTATCATCAAAGGAAAGACGTTTGTGGAGGGTATAGAGAATGTATTCCGAGAAGTGAAAGGTTCTTGTACCCTGCTTTTGCTGACTGAAGACGGCATCATCGCCGCCCGCGACTCTTGGGGACGCACCCCTATCGTTGTCGGCAAGAAGGAAGACGCATACGCCGTGACAAGCGAATCGACAGCTTTTTCCAATTTGGACTTCAAAACCACTTATTTCCTCGGGCCGGGTGAGATTGTACATATTTATCCTGACCGCATGGAGCAGCTCCGCAAGCCAAACAAGCGTATGCAGATATGTTCGTTCTTGTGGGTATATTACGGCTTCCCTACATCTTGCTATGAAGGAAAGAATGTGGAGGATGTTCGCTTTGCATGTGGAAAAACAATGGGAGAATCGGACGACACGAATGTAGATTGCGCTTGCGGCATTCCTGACTCCGGAATAGGAATGACTCTCGGATATGCAGCCGGACATGGTGTGCCTTATCAGCGTGCCATCTCAAAATACACACCGACATGGCCTCGCTCTTTCATGTCGAGCAATCAGGAGATGCGCAGTCTGGTGGCTAAGATGAAGCTTATCTCGAACAAGGATGTGCTGAAGGGCAAGCGTGTGCTTTTCTGCGACGATTCCATTGTCAGAGGCACCCAGTTGCGCGACAATACAAAGGTGCTCTTTGAAGACGGAGCGAAGGAAGTACACATGCGCATTGCGTGTCCGCCGCTCATCTATGGTTGCCCGTTCATCAACTTCACATCCTCGAAGAGCGACATGGAGCTGATAACAAGGCGGCTGATAAAGGAGTTTGAAGGCGACGAGAACAAGAATCTTGACAAGTATGCCACTACGGACTCGCCGGAATATCAGCGTATGGTGAACACGATTGCGGAGCGTCTGAATCTCTCGTCATTGAAATTCAGCAAACTCGAAACACTTATCGAGTCGATAGGTTTGCCTAAATGTCAGGTTTGTACCCACTGTTTTGACGGAAGCAGTGCCTATACACTCGAAGAAGTGAACGAATAAAATCAGACACCTGTTGTTTTAAATTACAATGTTAATCCCCGGCAATTCGCTTCAGAACTGCCGGGGATTATCGTTTGTCAGAACATCATTCTTAGCCTGCATTTCCTACTCAAGGACTAACTGACAGCACCTCAGTGCAATGCTCGTTCTTCCACTTTGGAGATAGGGTTTACTACATCCTGCATCTTCATCGCTGTGCTCACGCTGATGCACAGCTATTTTAAGATTCTCGTAGCGGAAATCCATGAATAATGAAGGTTGAACTTCGGCTGAAAAGAAAGGGTCGGTACAATACCGGCCCTTTCCAAAATCAGACGGTCGATAATCCGCCGGATTTTCTTTGGGCAGTTCATATTGACACTGCCCTTATTGTCTTGCCATTAGTTGCAGCTGAGAATGTTAGAATGCAGCTTTGAGAGTGTGCTTGCCGGCGCTAACTACATAAACACCTTTCGCGAGACCGCTACAGTCCATCGAAGTGCCGTAAGCAGATGCCACCTTAGCTCCGGCAACATTGTAAACGCTGATTTCTGAAGGTGTATCTACGCTAATCACCTTTCCTGTGATGTTTATAGCAACCTTGTCGGCAGCGACGTCTGTCACACCTGCAACATCACCGGCAGCATTGCTCACGTCGGTATATGTCTTTATGCGTATGCCATGAACGTAGAGAGGAGCTGTTACTCTATTGTAGAACACTGCGGTACGGTTCTCGCCCTTGTTGCCTTGGAATGTGAGATAGTCGCGCACATCTCCTTCTCCAAATGTCAAATCGTATGCGTGGCTCTGAACATTGAGGTATTCAACATAATGCTCAGTGGTCAACGGACCGTCTTCGGGGAACCAATCACTTGGATCCGACTCGTTCCAAATGTATCGGCAATCCTTGGCGTCCACATAGCTTCTTTCTCCGTAAAGCTCTGTATAGATGCTGCCTTCAGAAGATGAAAGAGCGACATCGAAGGACGCACAGTCGGGCATGTGAACAAGGAAACCGCCACCGAATGAGTCGAACCAACCGCGTCCCTCTGACAGTGCAAGCACAAGAGCACCGGTCTTGGCACCTTCGCCGCCTTCTTCGCCTTTGGTATTATATCCCTTGACAGCTGCATCTGCGTATGATGGCGGGAAAACCTTCTCGCCCGGGAAATCCGGGTCGTCAATCTCGAATGGGGCATCGAGAAGTTGAATTTTCAGACCTTCGCCCACGTATTTGGCAATCTTTTCAGCCGAATCGAACCAAAGCCAGCCGTTTGCATCGCAGTCGGCAGGATCAAAGAAATTGTAGGTCTCAGATGTTTCCTGTGCATTCATCGAAAATGATGCGGCAAGCACGAGACCGGTAAGTAAAAATTTTTTCATAAAAACATTGATTAAATAGTTTGTAAATAACGTATATATATTATCTCGTTTTATTGTTGGTACTCCCATGAGGATGTATCATAACCGGCAAAGCATTTATTCCACATCCTCATGAAGACCTGAAATTACATTTCGTTCCAACCCGGATTCTGTGGAACTTCATGATAACGCACATCGTCCCATGCTATAGGGAGAAAATACTGATTCTTGCCGAAATAGCGAATTTGGTCATTGTTTCCGTTGACAACGCGGTTGGTGACAATGGTCTTGTTGCCGTTTTCATCAACCACCACACGGCAGCCATACAGAGGGTTGGTACTTCCGCTCATCACCTTCTCCGCTGTTCCGTATCTTAGGATGTCCCAATAAGTAGTCTTCTCGAAAGCAAGCTCCACACGACGCTCGTTCATTATGTCGTCCCATGTGACGGACGCAAGTTCGGGCATGTGGACACGCCGACGTATCATATTGACTTTTTCGAGAGCGTCGTCTGTCCTTCCTTTCTTGAAATCTATTTCAGCATAGTCGAGCAACAGCTCCGCATAACGCCACAATATGCAGTTCTGAGAGCTTGCGTATGTGTCGTTGTCGTCTATCTGCTGGCTCTCACGCAGGAACTTTGCCATATAATAGCCCGTTCTCGTGATTGAGGCCGTAGTGGATGTTCCGTATGGAGTAAGGTCTTTTCCGGGAACATTCTTGCCGCCTATCCTGTTGTAGTGTATTTCTAACTCTGTGCCCCTCCAGACGGCTCCGTCATATAGGATGTTGGCATAAAACCTGTAGTCACGCCCTTCGTAAGGAGATTTTGGGTCATATCCCGACCCTCTCTCACTGATGCGTTTGCCGTTAGCCATACGGTATTCGTCAACATGATTCTGTGTAGGATTATAAGCGCAGTTGACTCCGGTCTGTGATGGTGGGGCCGCATCACGGTCGAGCTTATGGCCGAATCCATACATGAAGTCGCCGTCATCGTTGTGCTGCACCTCCCATATAGACTCCTGAGAATTTTTTGTCAAGAATATTCCTCTATAGCCGTTTACCACAGATTGCAGGTCTGTTCCCGGAATTTCAACCAGCCGATAAATGCCCAGAGCGATGACTCTGTCGTATTCTGCTGCCGCCTTGTCAAGCATTTCTTCGGAACAATCAGTGGTGAAACCTAAATAAGGCAATTCGACATTTTGGAAATGACTTCCGGCAGCCCAAAAATAAGTCTTGGCTTTTAGCATCAATGCCGCCCCTTTAGTTGCTCTGCCGGCCATCGACGGATCGTAAGACACTTCAAGAAGTTCCGCCGCCTTTTCTGCTTCGTCGGTAATAAATTTAACCATCTCACTATATGTGGCTCTTGGGAATTTCTCTTTCGAAACCAATGGATCGTATGTGTGGTCAATAATAAGTGCACCTCCATACTGCCTCAAGAGTTTGTAATAATAGTAAGCTCTGAAAAAATGAGCCTCGCCTGTCAGTCTCTGTTTGATAGAAACCGGCAACCGGTCTGAATGTTCCAACAATCTGTTGATAGAACGTATCTGGGTGTAGTAGTTTTGCCAATAGAGTTTTCCCCTGTTGTTATAGATTACCTGAGAACCTTTCAGCAAATCGCCGTATCCCGCCTGATACCAGTCGCTACGCCCTACGGTCAACTGGTCACCGAACCAAGACTCATACTCTTCGCCAAGATTCTTGATGTAGGTGGAGACAAGGACGTAGAAACCGTTGTCCATATTCCTGTACCACCTTGCCGTGTATTCATCGAGAAGTCTCTCGTCTTCCCATATCATGTCTTCTCCTAATTTGTCTATAGGTGCGTCGCGAAACATGTCGTCACAGCCCGACAATTCAAAGCAAAGGAGCAACGCAAGCAATATTCTAAATACTATTCTCATGTCTGTACTAATTTAGAAGTTATAAACCGAAAGAAACAGAAACACCGTATCCGCGGGTAATAGGGTATCCCCTCAGCACCTCCGGATCCATGCCGTCGAGCGAAGACCACGTGTGGAGATTGCTTCCCTGCAATGAAATGTCGAGGCTGCTGATTCCGCTTTTCTTCAACAGCTTGGAAGGAACCCTGTAACCGATGCTCACGGTTCTGAGACGCAAAAAGTTACATTTTTTAAGCCAGAATGTACTTTCCAACCGGTTGTTGTCGCCCGCTGTGGCGAACTTGACTCTCGGATAGGCTGCGTCCGGATTTTCGGGTGTCCACGAGTCGTTAAGGTGATAATCTTGGAAACGTTGCAACGAACCGTTTTGCAATGTGTACAACTCTGTTATTCTCTGATTATATCCACCCGCACCGACAAACTGTGCGTTAAAATAGAATCCTTTCCATTCGGCACCGAATCCGAATCCATAGTTGACTTCAGGAAGAGAAGAATCCTTCACATATATCATGTCGTTGACATCGAGAATGCCGTTGTTGTCTTGGTCTTTATATTTTATGTCTCCCGGACGCAACGTGGTATTGTTGTTATTGTCTTGAATCACAGGCCAATTTCTGATCTCCTCTTCGCTTTGGAACAGACCGACAGCTTCATAAAGACTCCATACGGAATATGAATGACCGGCAAGTCGTTTGTTCTTAGGCAGCGCAGATTCATCGCCCCAATCAAGCACTTTATCAGAGCTTGTGCCTATATTGAACGACACGTTATAGTGGAAATCTCCTATATTGTTGAGATGTTTCAAGGAGAAATCGATACCCCTGTAACGCACTTCACCGACATTTACCTTTGCCTTCACACCTCCGGTGCCGACTGAAGGAGGGAAAAGCTGGTCGCGTGCGTCTGTCACCATGTTTGTACGCGTGCGTTGATACCATTCCACAGTGGCTGAGAAACGGTTGTTCCAGAATCCCAAGTCAATGCCGATGTTTATATCCTTCGACTTACCCCACGTAAGATTCGGATTTGGATAAGCGCTTATCGAAGGTATGAGGGTTGGAGACCATACACCTCCGAAATTGTAACCCTCACCATTCGTGAAGTTATAACTGTGGAGATAACCGAAATCACTCATAGCACCATCATCGCCCAAAATACCGGCAGAGGCTCTTACCTTGGCTACCGACATTATAGATGAAGGTATCTTGCTGAAAAAGCTCTCGTTGCTTATCACCCATGAAGCCGAAACAGTAGGGAAAAAGCCCCATCATTTTCCCGGAGCGAAACGGGTGGAACCGTCAGAACGGAAACTGAATTCCGCAAAATAACGGTTATCGAAACCGTATGTCGCTCTTCCTATTATTGATGCTCTCTCTCCGATGTATTCGCTTCCTGAAAGAGAACCGGAAGACGTGTTGCCTATAATCTCAGGATATTCTCCGGGAAGATTGTCATTTCTGCCTACAAGGTATTTGTTGGTATAATCTTGGTAGTTGAACACCGCCAATCCCGTAACTTCATGCTTATCGGCGAATTTTTCGCTATAATTAATGCCAAACTCTATCAGTTTGTTATTAAGACTTTGAAACCTTTCCGACATCGAAATGGTTGCTTTCGGATAGACGGTCTTGGAATCGATTGATGTTGTGCCGGTGACCGGATTGTAGATATACAGTGGAACAGGTTTGTTAAATTCTGTCGTGTTGTTATGGTTCATGTCAACGGTACCTCGGGCATAAACTTGCAGACCTTTCAGAAACGGAATGTCATAACGCAAGACTGCACTGAGGGTGTGGAAATCGGTGTTGTTCTTAGAATATCCGCCTTTACCTTCCAAGTCTATCAACGGGTTAGCCCCTTCAATACTTGCAAGATTCCCGTTGGTGTAACGGAGCACCTCCAGCGGAGAATACGCGTAAGCCGCATCAAGCGTCAGATAGCTTGGATTCTTATAACGGGAGATTGACCCTGTAAGGTCTATCGACATCGTCAGTCCCGGCAATAAATCAGCGTCAAGTTTGGCTGAATAGTTGTAACGGTTTCTTCCCACGTTTGAGTAAAGACCTTTTGATTCGGAATATCCTCCGGATACATAGTAGCGGATTGCGGAGTTGCCGCCGGAGATGGATACGGAATGCTGTTGGGTATGTCCCCATTTGCTCAAATGATCCATGAGATTTTCGTTGCCATAGATATTAGGATCGGTGCCTATCAGCGACAAGTCTATAGGGGCGACACCCCAGTTTTCCGGGTTTTCACCGTATGTGGAAATAATGGCTTTATTGAAGAGACGTGCGTAATCGTAAGCATCCAAGAAATTAGGAAGATTGGTGGCCTCCTCGAAATTGAACTGACCTCTATAATTCACTTTCGCGCGTCCGGATGTCTTACCCCTCTTTGTCTGGACAAGTATCACACCGTTGGCTGCTCGCACACCATAAACGGCTGCGGCAGCTGCGTCTTTCAGAATAGAGACACTTTCTATATCATCAGGATTGAGGTCGCTCAATCTCATTTCTCCATCATTACCGGAACTTCCAAAACGAGGAATACCATCAATGACAAGTAGTGGATTGCCCGTGTTTCCACGCACACTTATGCGCGATTCCTTCGCTGATGAAGGGTCGGCAGTGGTGATTGAAACACCAAGTCCCGCCACCTGTCCCTGTAAACTTTGGTCAAGGTTCATCGAAGGAATCTTCTGAAGGTCAGTTGCCTTCAATGTTTCTATCGAAGAGGTAAGCGAGCTTTTTTTAGCTGTGCCATAACCTATGACCACAACTTCGTCCATCTCACTGGCATCAACCTCAAGCTTGATTTTCACATCAGACACATCAGATGCCACGGGCACTAATTTGGTGGCATAACCCACATAGCTGACTGATAGTTGCAATGTCTTGCTTTTCGGTACTTGCAACGAGAATTTTCCTTCCACGTCGGTCGTGGTGGCGATAAACACCTCTCCTTTGACTATGACATAAGCCCCAATCAAAGGCTCTCCTTCAGTGTCACCGACAAAGCCGGTCAACAAGCGTTTGTTCTCCTCCGTTTGTGCTAATGACGTCAATGTCGTCAATGCCATTAAGAATGTCAAGATGAAACGGTTCATAAAGACTAAGTTTTTATTGAATAAATGATCACTTTAGCATGGAGTCAAGCACACGCAACTGATAACTGTAATATTCCCGGCTTGCAATGTCAGGAGCACTTACAGAACAGCGGCGGTACAAGTCTCTGATTTTTTTTCAACTCACGAACCATCAGCGGTTTAAGTTCATTAGCAGGAAGCGGACTGTCGCCCAATGCAAGGCGGAAGAAAGAACGACTGTCTTCCGACTGCACTGCGGAACAGCTGCTGTCAAACGAACAAGGAATGGACGGTACAAGACTTTGCGACATGAACTCCACAAAGTCCGCAGGCTCTTCTGCCAACGATTTACTTGTTCCGTTACTCTTTAATTCCGCAAGTCCAGAAGCCTTCAACATGCCTTCGAGCAGGGTGGATTGCAGGTTCAGTTCCGTGTCGTCGAGCTTTTTCCCGTTGTAGGAAGCTTTGAACACCGCTGCCACAACGTCGTCCATGAAGTCATCAACTTTATAGCCGCTTTTCGGGTCGGCAAGATAACCTTTCTTTATTCTTCCCAAAACAGTGGGAGACAGGAAACAACCTACAATACCTTTTTCTACTTTATTTCTCCACTGATAAGGCTCTTCAAATTTCGACATAAGATTTTCCGGCATAAGCCATTCGCATGTGCGGGCTTGGTTGAGCAGCCAGTCCATCGCCCTTTTCTGGTCTTTTTTGCTGAAATAGTTGCGTGCGTTACCGTCATCATGCCCCTGTCTGATTTCCTTATATCTGATTCCTCCAATATAAGGGATGACATGGGCGATATGGCGGGCATACTGGTTGACCACCGCCTTGTAGGTGTCGGCAAGTTCGTCGTAGTTCTCATCTTTTTCGCCGGCCCAGTCAATGAAGTTTTCCATTATTATCTTCAGATTCGAAATCGCCATATCTCCGGCGGCGATGTGGTCGTTGCCGAGGTCTTCAGTCTGGTCGGTAGGGTCAATCAGTCCCAACACCTGCTGTGCACCGAACTCGTACATAGGGTCACCGTCATGCTCTCTTATCCATTTGTCGAGCACAGGTTTCTCGTCAAATATATCTTTGACACCCGGGATAAGACGGTAGCCCCATTTGATGGCATGAATGTCATATACACCAACAGGAGGAGGGGTGAGACGCACTCCGCGCTCCCTGTCTCCGGGCTGAGCCACGAAATTGTTTCTCGCATAGTCCATAATCGAGGGAGTAGTGCCGTATTTCTGAATGAAGACCGGATCCCGGAGATTGTCAATCGTAAACGCATAGCTTGCCCCCATGTTGTGCATGAGTCCTAAGCAATGACCGATTTCGTGTGCGGTGACGTATGTAAGTGATTCATACATTACGGAATCGGCAAAAGTCTTTGTCCTTACTCTTGAATCGACTGCTCCTGTCTGGGCAAATCGCCAATCGTGGACGAGCGATACCACATTATGATACCAGATTACGTCAGCACCTAAAATCTCGCCTGTACGCGGGTCAACATAAGAAGGTCCCATGGCGTTTGCGATAGGAGTGACACAATATCTCACGCAATTCATTCTGATGTCGTCTGAATCAAAATTTGGGTCATCGACAGGGTAATCGCGCGCCTCTATCGCGTTCTTGAATCCCGCCTCTTCGAAAGCAGCATTCCAGTATTCAATGCCTTCCTTGACGGCGGGACGCCATTTGTCGGGGAAAGCGGAATCCACATAAAAAAATTATTTTCTTCTTAGGCTCTACAAGTTCTCCGGAGAAGTATGCCTCCATGTCTTCCTCGCGAGGTTCAAGGCGAAAACGATTGATAATCTGATAGGATTTCGAACCGTCTAATTTGGATGAAAACAACTCCTTCATTTCATAGAAGTAGCCCACGCGGTTATCCTGTAACCTCTGAGGCATAGGGTCATCGGGAAGTTTCACGATAGACCTTGCCACAGAAACGGTATATGGTTTCTGCACCTTATTGGTTGTGTAGGCGAGCTGGCTTTCCACAACGATATTCTCCGGAAACGATTTCACTCTTTTTATCGCGGAACCATCACCGTAATAAGAACCTTCGATACTCTTTTTCCCATTCAATACCGCCGTGATAGGGTCGGTCTGCTTTATAGGAGAGATTATTTTTTCGTCATTCTTGAAGAAGTCGGTAACGTCAATAATAGTGTTACCGTTAGATTTATTCTTTATTTTAAAGCCTTTTACAATAGGATTGATGAAGTTCAAGTCGAAAGATGACTTAATGGGGTCATTTTCCTCCACTATCGCTTTGTCTTGCACAATATGGATATAGACATTATGTGAATCTTTCGAGAAACGAATGACAAGAGGAGTGATATTCATTTGACCTGCCACCAAATCGCCCGTGTCGGATATACCATTAACCCTGCTGACCAGCATATAGGTATGATTAAAAACACTGTCGGACAAAGAGAAATAGAGCGTACCGTCTTTTTTCAGATACGCATCAATCATGCCTTTGTGGATTTCAGCATCTTTAAGACTCTTATGAAAATCAACACTGTCTTTTTGCTCTTTTGTAAGTTCTGTGGCTTCTTTCGACTGTTTTTGCTTCTTCTTTCCCAAAAATCCGTTTTCTGCATGGCATGGAAGTACACCGAGCAGAAGCAGTGATGAGACGACAGCTGTTATGCATTTATTGTGGATATGTTTCATTTGATAATGATATTTGAGAATACAATTCAACTTTTTTTGCAAAAGTATGTATAAAATTTGAGATTGGAACTTTTTAGTCTGTTTTTATCATGAAAAAAATAACAAAATTAAATATTGTAATGATTCAGCGAATCAGAAACTGTTTATTACGAAAAATAATTATAGACCGTCTTTCACCAAGTTGGAATTGCCGGTAAAATAAAATATCTGTGCAGAGAGAAATAAAAAATAGTGCAAAGAGGAATGGAAAACAGTGCGCTGAAAACTTTAATCGGCACTGCCGTTTTTATAATCGGCAGTGCCGTTTACATAATCAGCAGTGCCGTTTTTATAATCGGCAGTGCCGATTAAAGTTTTTAGCGCACTGTTTTGAGTTTTTCTCTGCATATACAATATGTTTTCAGGGCATTGTCTGTGCATATAGAGTATGGTATGCTTTCGTCGGTACAGGCAAATGTCCCGCATCAGACCACAATGACAAAAGCTACAGTTTGTTTTGTAAAATAAAACCGGCTACTCTTCCGTTTCATTGAATCGTGTAATGTGCGTTTCCGGAACATTCACCGAATCAATACTGTATATCCACACTTGTCGAGTCGATATGCTTGCCTAAATGTCAGGTCTGCACCTACTGCTTCGACGGAAGCAGTGCCTATACACTTGAAGAAGTCAATGAATAAGTTTTTTGTAAAGACGAATTTCAATAAAGCCAATCCCCGACAGTTCAAATGGTGAACGGTCGGGGATTGTTGTTTTGCCGATGGCCGGAGGTGGACATTGCCGTCCCTTATTCCTTTGTTCATGCTTTCGGCTTCATCCGGTAGGCTGTCGGCGACATACCCATTCTTTTGGTGAAAAGACGGGAGAAGTAGAACTTGTCGTCAAAACCGAGCTTGTAGCTGATTTGGTTCAGCTTCATGGAGGTGGTGTCGAGCAGCTTACATGCCATTCGGATTTTCAGTATGTTGAAATAAGTAAGCGGACTGTATCCTGTGCGTTTCTTGAACATGCCCGAAAGATAGGAAGGGGAAAAACCGGCATAATCGGCTATGTCGGTCAGTGAAAGACGTTTTTCTATGTTCTCTTCGAGATAATGGATGGTTGACTCCACTATGTCCATGTCATATTTCCTTCCGCCCGGTATTCTGAATATTCTGAAATATCTGATTGACTCCAGAAAATGATGGAATATGGAGTTCGCATAGCGTATGTTTTCTGTGGCAAAAGAATTGTTGAGAGTGGTCAGTATCTCCTCGAACATGACGATGCGGTCGGCTATTCTGGAGTCCATGCCGGGCGCAATGGTCTGGGGTTCGGGCGACTCAGGGAGGAAGTAGCGCGCGTGAGTGCCTCGGAAGTGTGCCCAGTAGATAGTCCACGGGTTTTCTTCTAAGGCGCAGTAGGAATGAGGTATGCCGGCAGGAATGAAGAAATATTGGTTTTCAGACACTTCATACCGCGTGGAGTTGATTTCAAAGCTTCCCTTTCCGTCGATGCAGTAAATGAAAATGTTTTGGTCGATGGGCGGGTCTCTGTGCCGGTAGTGGTGGGACGCTTTGGGATAATATCCGATGTCCGTGATATGAAGAAGGCGCGCTATGGGGTCTTTTTCCATAGCTTCGATTATGATTTTCGGCAGAACCAGTGAACGCTCGCCGTCGAATCCAGACTTTATTCTCATTTTGGCATTTATTTTCCGCAAAATTAGTGATTGGATTGTTCAGTGTCAAACGAAATCTCCGGAAAGTAATATTGTCCATCCTTTTTCCCGATAAAAGACATCTCTTTTGAATGAATTTGATGCTAATTTTGCCCCGAAGTTATTTGAACTTCATAGTGAATCAACCTCAAACAATTCAATACAATGGAAAAATTCAACAAAAGATTCGTCTATTTCATTTGTCTCGTTTCGGCAATGGGCGGACTGCTTTTCGGTTATGACTGGGTGGTGATTGGCGGAGCAAAACCATTCTACGAAGTCTTCTTTAGTATCTCCGATTCCCCTGAACTTCAGGGACTGGCTATGAGCATCGCACTGGCGGGCTGTCTTGTCGGCGCGATGGTGGCAGGAGCATTGGCGGACTTGTGGGGACGCAAGCCGTTGTTGCTTGTCTCGGCTTTCATCTTTCTTGTTTCGGCTTACGGCACCGGAGCTTTCAACTCTTTCTCTGCTTTTCTGATTGTCAGATGTCTTGGAGGAATCGCTATCGGAATCGCTTCGGGACTGTCGCCAATGTACATTGCGGAGGTAGCTCCATCCGACATTCGTGGAAAACTGGTGTCGCTTAATCAGTTGACCATCGTGTTGGGTATTCTTGGCGCACAGGTGGTGAACTATCTGATAGCGGAACCTATTCCTGCCGGTCTTACATCGCCTGAAGCTGATTCTTGGAACGTGCTGATGGGGTGGAGATGGATGTTCTGGAGTGCAGCCTTCCCTGCCGGCTTGTTCTTGACTCTTGCTTTCTTCATTCCGGAAAGTCCGCGTTGGCTCACCATGAAGAATCGCAAAGACGAAGCCTATAAAATTTTGAAGAATGTCGGAGGAGACGACTATGCCTCTAAGGAGATTGCCGCTGCGGAATCCGGACAGTTGAAGTCTGAGCAGCAGGGCGGACTGAAGCTGCTTTTCAGTCGTCCTTTCCGCCCGGTTCTTCTTCTCGGTGTGGTGGTGGCTGTTTTTCAGCAATGGTGCGGAACCAACGTCATATTCAACTATGCCCAAGAGGTTTTCTCTGATGCGGGATATGATTTGGGCGAAATGCTTTTCAATATAGTGCTGACCGGAATCACCAATGTAGTCTTCACTTTTGTGGCAATCTACACGGTCGATAAGCTTGGAAGGAAGAAACTGATGCTCATTGGGGCAGGTGGACTGGCTGTGATATATGCACTGTTGGGCTGGGGCTACTATACGAACATGACGGGTGTGTTTATGGTAATCCTTGTGGTGGCGGCAATTGCCTGCTATGCCATGACTCTCGGGCCTGTCACTTGGGTGCTGATTGCAGAGATATTCCCTAACCGTGTCCGTGCCGTGGCTGTGGCGACATGTACATTCGCCCTTTGGGTGGGTTCTTTTTCTCTGACCTATACATTCCCGCTGCTTAACAACGCGTTGGGAAGCTACGGCACATTCTGGATTTATACGGCTGTGTGTGCTGCCGGATTCCTCTTCTTGAAGTTCCGTTGTCCTGAAACCAAGGGTGTGAGTCTGGAGCAGCTTGAAAAGGAACTTATCGGAAAAGAATCGGAGAAGTGATGATTCCGGATACTTGGATTCTTGATTTGCTGATAGGATTTTTATTTTATACTCTCTCTTGAAGCAATTGCGAAACAATAAAATACAATTAATATAACATCAATTTATCTGTGACACTATGGTAAAAGCATGGAAAGAAAAAGTGGTAATCCCGACATACGAAGTGGGAACTCCGGAAAAGAATCCTATCTTCTTGGAGAAACGTGTTTACCAAGGTTCGAGCGGTGTGGTTTATTCCTATCCGGTGATTGAATCTATAGCCGATGAGAAATACGACAAAGAGTGGAATGCCGTTTTCATTGAGAATGAATATATAAAGGTGATGGTGCTTCCGGAGTTGGGAGGACGCATCCAGATGGCATACGACAAAATCAAACAGCGTCATTTTGTCTATTATAATCATGTCATCAAGCCGGCTCTTGTCGGTCTTGCAGGTCCGTGGATTTCGGGAGGCATTGAGTTCAATTGGCCGCAGCATCACCGCCCTTCCACTTACATGCCAGTGGATTGCAATATAGAGGAACATGCAGACGGTTCAGTGACAGTGTGGGTAAATGAAACGGAAAGGATGTTCCATCAGAAGGGAAGAGCCGGATTCACTCTTCGTCCCGGATGTGCTTATCTGGAGATTAAGGGAGTGCTCTTCAATCCTACGGATGTTCCGCAGACATTCCTCTGGTGGGCGAATCCGGCAGTAGCGGTCAATGAACACTACCGTTCCGTGTTCCCGCCGGACATCAACGCGGTCTTCGACCACGGAAAGCGCGCCGTAAGCTCTTTCCCGATAGCGACCGGCACTTACTATAAGATGGATTATTCGTCGGGAGTAGATATTGCGAACTATAAAAACATCTTCGTGCCTACTTCATATATGGGAGTAAATTCCAAATATGATTTCGAAGGAGGATATGAGTTTGACACCCAAGCAGGAATGCTTCACGTGGCAAGTCATCATATCTCTCCGGGAAAGAAACAGTGGACGTGGGGAAACGGTGATTTCGGACGCGCTTGGGACAGATGTCTTACGGACGATGATGGTCCTTACATCGAACTGATGGCAGGTGTGTTCACCGAAAACCAACCGGACTTTACATGGCTGATGTCATACGAGGAAAAAGAATTTACTCAGTACTTCCTCCCTTACCGTGAACTTGGTGTGGTGAAGAATGCTACGAAGGATTTGCTGCTGAACATTGAAGAAGAGGGTGAAAAAGCTGTGAGAATCAAGGTTTTTGCCACATCGAGACAGCTCGTAACTCTTCGACTTACCGGTGAGAACGGTTGCACACTGTTTGAAAAGGAAGTGGAAATATCTCCTGAACAGATATTTGAGGAAACTGTTGACAAGGGCAATACGGATATTGAGCAGCTGAAACTTGACTTTATACGGAACGGACGCGTGGTTATGACATGGGAGCAGGAGAGTGATGAGATACGTCCTATTCCTGATGCAGCAGAAGCAGCCTTGCTTCCTCATGAAGTGAAGACCGTGGAGCAGCTTTATCTCACGGGCTTGCATCTTGAACAATATCGCCATGCCACATATTCTCCTGTTGATTATTACGAAGAAGGATTGAGACGCGACCCGGACGATGTGCGTTGCAATAATGCAATGGGACTCTGGTATATCCGAAAGGGACGTTTCGATAAAGCTGAAAAATATCTCAGCAAAGCGGTTGGAATACTAAAGAAGAGAAATCCTAATCCGTATGACGGAGAGCCAATCTATAACCTTGGACTTGCACTAAAGTATCAGGGAAGATGGGACGAGGCTTATGCACAATTCTATAAATCCACATGGAACGCTGCATGGCAGGCTGCCGGTTTTTATGCTTGTGCGCTAATCAGTTGTCGCAAGAACTGTTTTGAAGACGCTCTTTATGAAGCGGAACGTGCTCTGCGCTGTAATTGGCATAATTCAAAAGCCAGAGCACTGAAGGCGGCTGTACTTCTTAAAATGGGACGCACTGAGGAGGCTGTAAACCTCTGCAAGGAGTCGCTGGAAATTGATAACTTTAATTATGGGTGCATGTTCCTGATGGGAAATAGCGGAAGTATGATTGAACTCATGCACGGAAATCCGCATAATTTCGATGAACTTGCTCTCGATTTCTGTGAGGCGGGACTTTGGGACGAGGCCGCTGCGGTATGGAGTTTGGCAAAAGCGGAAGGCGCAGTAACGGCTATGACTTATTATTATCTCGGATGGGCTTTGTATCAGAAAGGCGACTTGAAGGCTGCCGAAGGCGAGTTTGAAAGCGGAAAATCTGCATGTCCGGACTTTGTCTTCCCGAATCGCCTTGAAGCAATTCTTGCTCTCCGGACAGCTTTGGACATCAACGGCTCGGATTCTAATGCCTGCCATTTCCTCGGAAATCTATTTTATGACAAGCGTCAGTATGACATCGCAATCGAGTATTGGGAACGTGCTGCCGAGTTGAATCCAGCTTTTGCTACCACTTGGAGAAATCTTTCCTTGGCATACTATAATAAGCGGGCCGATTCAGCTTTGGCTTTGAAATGTATGGAGAAGGCTTTCTCTCTTGACGAGTCTGACTCAAGAATCCTTATGGAACTTGACCAGCTTTACAAGAAACTTCAAAGACCGCATTCCGAGAGACTTGCTTTTCTTCAGCTGCATAGCGAACTCATTGGCAAACGCGATGACCTTGTCTTAGAGGAAATCACACTTCTTAATCAAACCGGTAAGTTCTGTGAGGCGAAGAATAAACTCGACGCCCATATTTTCCATCCTTGGGAAGGGGGCGAAGGAAAAGTGCCGGCGCAGTATCAGTTTGCTCGTGTAGAACTTGCCAAACAGGCTATTCAGGAATCTCGTTTCTCGGAGGCAGTCCAACTTCTTGAGGAATGCCTTGAGTATCCTCATAATTTGGGCGAAGGAAAATTGTATGGAGCGCAAGAAAATGACTTCTATTATCTTCTTGGCATTTGCCACAAGGCAATGAAGAATGAAGATAAGGCATTGGAATGTTTCAAGCAAGCCACACTCGGACCTACGGAACCGGCTGCCGCAATGTACTATAACGATGCGAAACCCGACAAGATATTCTATGCCGGATTGGCTTTCAGGGCATTGGGTGATGAGAAAAAGGCACGTGCTTATTTCAATAAGCTTGTTTCATTCGGCAAGCAGCATTTGTATGATAAAATGCAGATGGACTATTTTGCTGTCAGCTTGCCAGACCTTCAAGTATGGGACGGAAGCCTTGACGAAATGAATAGGATTCATTGTCTTTACATGCTTACATTAGGTTTTGCCGGATTGAACGATGGCAGACACAGTGAGAAATATTTGAAGGAAGCTGAAGAAATGAACATCAATCATCAGGGGCTCCAGTCTTTCAGATCTCTAATCAACCTTCTGAAAGTTCTTGATTCTTCTAAACTTTGATGATTCCGGGCTTTTGACAGGATTCTTCCTCGCTAACTCCCTACTTGCAGAATAGAAGCAATTAGGAATTGAGTCCACTTCAAAAAATTGACTTGCCAATTTTTTTGAAGTGGACTCAATTAATTATATACGGACAATGTCCTGAAAACATTCTGTATAAGACGCACTAAAGGGGATAATAGCGAATTATGCTTCAATTATGCTTCAAGAATCCTCTAAGAAACGGTTGCCACGTCTGATGACACGTCCTTCTTCCTGACTGTCTGTCTGCACAGACTTGCCGTCACGAGACTTAGAGTAATTATATCTGTAATCACCCCATTCCCAGCCGCTGACAAAACCGCCATGACCGTAATTGCCGCGATAACTGTTCCAATCATAATAATCCACAAGCTTGTGTAGGGTAAAGCGTGTATTCGTATCTCCAAAGTAACCGGTGATGAAATCACTCGTCATACGGTAGTCGTAAATAGCCGTATTAAGTTCTGCGTCATACGGATAATCAAGATATATCACTCCATCCCGTATAGTCCAGTTGAAATAATAATACTGATAAGAGTACGGGCCTGCCGTATAGAAATCGACTTGCTTTCCATATCCATGTGTGGCATAATCATAATCGGGGTAGAAAATGATGTCCGTATCATAAGAGTCGAAACGATATGTCCTTCCTCTATAATCATAATAATAGTACATGCCGAAGTCGCCTTTCCATTATCCGGACAAAGCCATTGCCTGCTCCACATCGTCATCTACACAAGAGGTAAACACACCGCTCATCACCAATGCAACCATTGCGGCAAGCATCAAATTGTAGTATTTCTTCATAAATCCGTTGTTTTTATTGGTTCAACATTTTGTAGTCTCTCAAACGAACATGCCTCCGATGTTCTTTCTTTCAGAGCAAAGATAAGCTAATCTTTCCTCTCAATCCCAAACAAAACGGCACAAAATAAGCTCTGCCGGTCATTTTTAGGGAATGCCCGACAGAGCCGTATTCAAACCGCCAAGCCGTTTTAGGGAATCCCCTAAGCGGATGTCCTCAGAAGCGGACACGAGGCGGAGTTTCCGAATTTCAGTCTTTCATTGTCTGCGAAATGCGCATGGCGCAGAAGTTCGGTCCGCACATGGTGCAGTATTTTCCGCCCACATGGTTCGCCGTCTTGTAATATTCAAGTGCCCGCTCCGGGTCAAGCGAAAGATTAAACTGGTCTTTCCAGCGGAACTCATAACGCGCCTTCGACAGGGCATTGTCGCGTACAGCTGCTCCGGGATGTCCCTTCGCAAGGTCTGCCGCGTGTGCTGCTATCTTGTATGTCACCACACCCACACGCACATCTTCCTTGTCAGGCAGGGCAAGATGTTCCTTCGGTGTGACATAGCAGAGCATCGCCGTGCCGTACCAGCCGATTTGCGCTGCGCCTATGGCACTTGTAATGTGGTCGTATCCGGGAGCAATGTCCGTGACAAGCGGACCCAGCGTATAGAAAGGAGCGTTATGGCACTTCTCTATCTGACGCTGCATGTTCTCATGAATCTTATGCATCGGCACGTGTCCCGGGCCTTCGATAAATGCCTGTACATTCTTCGCCCATGCACGCTCGACAAGTTCGCCCATCGTGTCAAGCTCAGCGAACTGCGCCCGGTCGTTGGCATCGAATGTAGAACCGGGACGAAGACCGTCTCCGAGAGAGAGAGCCACATCATATTTTGCGACAATGTCGCAAATATCATCAAAGTGTTCGTAAAGAAAACTTTCCTTTTGGTGCATCTGACACCATTTGGAAATGATGCTTCCGCCTCGGCTGACCATACCCGTAAGACGCTCCTGTGCAAAGTGGATATTCTTCAGACGGATTCCGCAATGAATCGTGAAATAATCTACACCCTGCTCGCACTGCTCGATGAGAGTGTCGCGGAAAAGTTCCCAAGTCAAGTCTTCGGCTTTCCCGTGCACCTTCTCCATAGCTTGATACATCGGTACTGTACCCACCGGAACAGGACAGTTGCGGACAATCCACTCACGAGTCTCGTGTATATTGTCGCCGGTAGAGAGATCCATCAGCGTGTCTCCTCCCCATTTGCAGCTCCACACCGCCTTCTCCACTTCCTCGTCAATGCTCGAAGTGGTTGCAGAGTTACCGATGTTCGTATTTATCTTCACAAGGAAATTGCGCCCGATAATCATCGGCTCCGCTTCCGGATGGTTGATGTTCGCAGGAAGCACCGCACGTCCGGCAGCAATTTCTTCGCGCACGAACTCCGGTGTGATGTGTGTGTCAATCCCCATCGCCGCACAGTTCATGTTTTCTCTTATCGCCACATATTCCATCTCGGGAGTGACAATTCCCTGCTTCGCATAATACATTTGTCCCACTTCGCATCCGTCTTTTGCGCGCAGAGGCTTACGTATGTGCTCAAAGCGCAAATGGTCGAGCGACTTGTCCGCCAGTCTCATGCGACCGTATTCGCTGCTGACTTCTTCAAGACGCTCCACTCCGCCGCGACTGAGAATCCACTCTTCGCGCAGACGCGGAAGTCCTTTCTTCAAATCTATTTCAGCATTCGGGTCGCTGTATGCTCCACTGGTGTCATAGACATACACCGGTTCGTTCTCGCGCATCACCTTCTCTCCGTTCTCTATGGTCACAGTTGGTGTAAGGTTCACTTTTCTCATTCCCACACGCAACTCCGGGTATATCTGTCCCGGCATATACACCTTTTCCGAGTCCGGATAAGTAATCTTGATATTATTTTCCATTGTAATTTTAATTGGCAAACCGACAAAAGGACAAGTCGGCAGGTTGTCCGGAGATGAAGCACAGATAAATACCCCGCACATTCTCTGCCGTCCTGTCCATCCGTCAAATATGAATAATTCTTTTTGTTTCTTCCACAGGGTCTTCCGCGTTGAGTATCGTTCCGCTCAAAGCCACACCGTCCACACCGGCGGACATTATCGAAGGTATGTCATCGTATGTTATTCCTCCAATGGCATAAACCGGAATACGTATCCCTTCTTCCCGCATCCGCCTCACAATGTTCCGATAACCGTCAAGTCCGAGAATGGGCGACAACCCTTTCTTTGTTGTCGTGAAACGGAACGGGCCGCAACCGATATAGTTCGCGCCATCCATATAATGGGCTTTGACATCTTCAAATGTATTGGCTGTCCCACCTATTATATATGAATGCCCGAGAATCTTTCTCGCCTCGCTTATCGGCATGTCCTTCTTTCCCAGATGCACTCCGTCTGCATGTATCTTTCCGACCAGCTCCACATGGTCATCAATGATGAATGTGGCATTGTACTGTCTGCACAGTGCCTGTACACGCAGTGCCATTTCCTCCAGTTCATCCTCCGGAGTGTCTTTCATCCGAAGCTGCACCCATCGGCATCCGCCTTTCAATGCCAGCAAAGCACTGTCGTAGTATGTGTATCGGTCATTGAAATGAGTTATAAATTGAAAAAGCATCTTATCAGAATTATATTGAAAATCATTTATCGTGCGGAATCTTCCCCGACAGCCTATCATCTAACACCAAAGAAATGCTGCAAGGGACCTGTTCCGTGTCCGAGTTCCATGTCCCGTCCCGCCTTCAGCGCGTCACTGACAAAGCGTTTCGCTTTCTGAACCGCATCGTCGAGCCTGTCTCCCAACGCAAGATACGAAGCAATGGCGGAAGAAAGCGTGCAACCCGTTCCGTGAGTGTTCCGCGTTTCAACCCCGAGCATCGAGAACCATTTCTCCTGTCCGTCCGCCGTAACGAGCAAATCACTCTTCACACGAGAATCGGAATGCCCGCCCTTTACCAATACGGCTCCCGCTCCAAAGTTTAAGATGCGCCGGGCAGCCTCCATTCTGTCGTCATTGTTGTTGATTTTCATGCCCGCCAGAATCTCCGCTTCCGGAATATTGGGAGTGACCAGCATAGACATCGGAAGAATTTTGTCCACGACATAGCGCAAAGCGTCGTCCGAAAGAAGTTGCTTTCCGCTTGACGAGGCAAGAATCGGATCGAGGATTATCTTCAAATCCGCCCCAGCATATCTGCCGAGAGATTCCGCTATCGCCTCTGCCGTCTCAAGATTGTTCAACATGCCAATCTTCACCACCGAAGGTTCGACGTCACTCATCACGACATCAATCTGCTTCCTGACACAGTCTCCATCCACCGGAAAAACTTCTGCCACACCCATCGTGTTTTGCACCGTAAGCGCAGTGATTACGGAACAGGCATAAACACCAATTGCCGACATGGTTTTTATGTCAGCCTGTACACCGGCTCCTCCACTCGGGTCGGAACCGGCAATAGTCATTGCAGTTATATATCTCATATTTTTTATCCCTACGTCGGCATTACCCGTATCAGGTTCTATTGGTATTCTCTCAGCCGCCACAAACCGATAGCATCACATTATATATATAATGTCAATGTGTCGGCAAGGTACATCAAAGCCCTTGTTTACCGCCTGTGACAGCACCCATCGCCCGGCGATTGCCGAACATCATGATGCTGCAAAGATAGTGCATTAATTTGAAGATAAGAAGTGTATCGACAGATTCTGCAACAAAAACAGGTTAAAAAAGCGTCTGCCAAAACTCGGGAAACACAAAAAGCGGTCTCCGAAAGCCTGTGCTTCCGGAGACCGCTACCGTTTCATTCTTTTTCTGTTGCCAGACAAAGCCTCACACTCCGCTGAAGCTGCTGAATCCGCCGTCAACAGGAATGATGGTGCCGGTGACGAATGAGGCTTCATCACTGCACAAGAAACGCACAATGCCGTTCAGTTCGGAAATATCGCCAAAGCGTCTCATCGGTGTCTTTGCCAGCACCTTGTGGATGCGTTCCGTCAGCGTTCCGTCTTCATTGAGCAAGGCTCTCCGGTTCTGTTCACCAATGAAAAATCCCGGAGCAATGGCATTCACGCGGATTTTCTCGCTGTATTTGATTGCCATTTCCTGTGCAAGCCATTTTGTCAAAGCATTGACTCCTTCTTTCGCGATGGAATAGCCCATGACACGAGACAAGGAATCGTATGCCGCCATAGAACTCACATTGATGATACTTCCGCTCTTCTGCTCTGCCATAATCTTGCCGAAAGCAAGACACGGATATATAGTGCCATAGAGATTAAGGTCTATCACCTTGTTCAAATCCTCACGCTTCATGTCGAACACGGACTGATTGTCCATGATGGTTGCACCGGGTACATTACCTCCTGCCGCATTGACAAGAATGTCAACCCGCTGCCATTTGGCTACCACATAGTCGCGCGCTTTCTCTATTTCGTCAGGGTCGAGCACATTGCACACCATTCCATGCACATCGCCATACGGTTTCAGACGTTCCACTGCCATATCGACTTTGTTCTGATGGGCACCAATCACAATAACAGTGGCGCCGGATTCGAGCAGTCCCTGCGACACGTTGCTGCCAAGCACTCCGCTACCTCCTGTCACAACGGCTACTTTTCCTTTCAAACTTATCATAATAATCTATTTAGAAGTTAAACTGTTAAAAATATCTCACAACTTTAAAAGCTCTTTGTTTGTATCTATAAAAGGACTTTGGAAGAGAATCCTTCATTTCCTTAAAGAACGTACACCAGTTACATGCCAATTACATGATAGTTACACAAACTAAACTTTGATATTCAAATGGTTATGTATGTCGGTACTTCTTTTTCGGTTTTCTCAGTTACATGCCAGTTACATGGGCTATGCCCAAAAAGGCACATAGTTATGCCTTGAACCTCCATCTGGGTTTTCCTCTTTTATCAACTTTGCTTCCAGCGCATCTTTAATAACACGCGAGGCCATAGGATAATTCTTGTCTTCAATGCCCAAACGAGTACGCAGTGATAGATTATTCATTTTGTCATTAGACACATATCTTAAACAAGCATGTTGGTAACAAGCCCTAACCCTTTCGTTCTTATCTAAGTCTGCAAACTTGCGGTATGAAAACATTGTCGCTGTTGTCCTGCTCTCACCCCACCCTATTCAGGACATTCTGCTTCGAGTTCTCTGACAACTCTTTCGACATGCTCTTATGAAAGGAGTTCTATTTTATATCCTAAATCTTCTGATAATGACACAATATCCTTAAAGTCAGTAGGGCAATTATCTCCAACCATCTTAGTCACGTAAAACGTAATACCATCACTGCTTTCCAAAGTTTCTTTTTCATGCCATCTACTATTTTTCCTCTTATCAGTTGAAGTCTTTTTCCATTTTTCCACTTCTTCTTTTGATGCCACATAATTAGGTACATGTCCATTGAAAACCGAAACAATAGTATGGTATGAGGGCCGATAATCTCTCAAATATGACCGGACCAATTCTAAAGCACTTCTGTTTTTACAATAAGCACCTTTACCATTAACGGAATACATCGGTCTTTTTTTAGACGGCTTGTATTCGTATCTACCGGCTACAGGTGTGGAACTTACGATACCAACTGACGGAGGGGTTTGTACTGTTTTACTTTTTCGCCTAAGTACAATCTCTATATCATTCATGAGAATCTCAACATCTGCCTCAGAATAGCCCTTTGAAGCAAAATGTGATTTCAGCAGAGTCTCACACAACTTCACTCCATCGTCTGATAGTAATTGTTGAGTTTCAAATTCAATCTGCCGCTCCTGCTGGATTTCTTGTATTCTGTTGGAACAAAAGTCAACCAATTGATTTCTGTCAAAGTCAACAAAATTGAAAAAGTTGACAAAGGAAGAACCATATTGGCTGTCCATACGATAGTCCAATGTAAATATCAGCAATGGTAACTCTACATCTGTTGGTACATCATAGTACAATTGTATCATTTCTCCTATGTATAGACCAAAATCAACTTTCTTTTGTCGCATATAGGAAAACAACTGTTCTTTATTCCTTTCTGTCTGAACGTGGTTGGGTTCTTTGGATTCTATTACCACCTGAGGAAGATTGTCTTTATATAAAACAAAATCAGGGCGGATAGTATTAGCAGCACCGATAGGAATACTTTCCTCCGCAACAACACTGTTTTGCCATCGCAGATAATAACGGAACACAGAATATATGTTATTCTGAAACTCTCGTTCAGAACATTTCTTTTCCTTGCAGTTCAAAAAGTCTTGATAAATATCATTCCAACTAAAGTCCATATTTCTTCTTGGTTTTTTAACACCTCATCTATTATGAAAAATCATTTTAGAACAAATCCTTAGACATTAAAGAATCTCATCACAATCAGCAGATTTTCTTTTTTACAAGCTCTTTCACGGCCGCCATCACTCCGTCCATCTGTGCAAGCCCCATCATGCGACCATGGAACGAATAGCCGGCATTATACCCTTTGTCTTCATCGCCCAGCATGGTGCGTCCATGATCCACGCGCATAGGCACATCCGGATTCTCTTCCTCAAATATGCGGCACACTTCTATGAGATTGGCGCGTCCGTGCAGATGATCCGCCTCGATGAAATCGCCGTTTGGCATCACATCCGTGCTACGCAAATGCACAAAATGTGTCCGTTTGGCATATTTGCGGGCAAGAGCCGGAACATCATTATGAGCACCGGCTGAAAGGGAGCCGCAACAGAAAGTCAGTCCGTTGTGCGGGTCGGGCACTGCATTGAGGAACCACTCTATGTCCTCATCGCAACAGACGATACGCGGAAGACCCAACAGCTGCATAGGAGGGTCGTCGGGATGCACACACATATTCATGTCCCATTCATTGCATACAGGCATGACAGCCTCCAAGAAATAGCGCATGTTCTCACGCAAAACGTCCCGGGTGACACCTTTATATAAAGACAACAAATTTCTGAACAGTTCCACCGGATTATTATCATGCTCCGTTATATTGCCATTGACAAAGCCCTGTGTCTTCACAATGATAGTATCTACAAGAGCAGCCTTGTCCGCATCCGTCATCGTCTTGTCCATTTCCGCAGCTGCTGCAAGTTCAGCGGCAGTATAGTCACGCTCCGCCCCTTCGCGCTTCAGAATGTAGCAGTCGAAATATACAAACTTCACTTTATTGAAATAGAGCGAGGTCGAACCGTCAGCCCATTTGTGGTCAAGTTCCGTCCGCGCCCAGTCGAGCACAGGCATGAAGTTATAGCATACGGTGTGTATTCCGCACCGTCCAAGATTGGCGAGGCTTTCCTTGTAGTTGGCAATCAGCCGTTCCCTGTCCTCTCCTCCATATTTTATGGATTCACAAACAGGCAGACTTTCCACCACCACCCAGCGCAGTCCGTAACTTTCTATGTAATTCTTCAAGTCCATAATGGCTTCCACCGTCCAGACTTCCCCGTTAGGTATATCGTGCAAGGCGGTCACAATGCCTTCCACCCCAATCTGCTTCAGCATCGCAAGTGTTATCTTGTCACTCTTGCCGAACCATCTCCATGTTTTTTCCATATTCTTAGTGTTATTAATAGTGGCAAAGATAACAAAAAACAAAGTCACGCGCGGGCTGTCAGCAGCAAACATTTGCTATTTTGCCACAAATTATACAGGAAAATATCACTAATGATTCAAATTGTATGTCTTTTGTTTCACCGACATGCATATGATACAAAAGTTTTAGTTTTGTAAACATTTGAGATATACGGTTTGTTCCGATTGCATTAAATTTGCAACATCAAAAAAAGAAAATAAGGTTAGAAGTTTAGTTATAAGAGTTAGGTTAAACCAATGTATTAGTTTTAGGGATAGGTCTATTGAAAAATACACCATTCCTCTGTTTGTTACAAATTAAAAAAGAAGTGTCTTTTTAAAAAATAGGAGAATGCCTGCAAAAACCGGGTGCTCTCCTTTTTTTTGTCGTATTAGGAAGATAGTCGTATCAGGAATATGCTTAAAGTCTGATAGGTATTCTCATCCGATTTTTGTTGTCTTTTTAGGGTACGGCAGCAACAGAAAGGAAGAGCGAACACATCCGCTTAAAATAAAAAACACGCTAAAAGCACCATTTCCGATTTAATTAAATAATATTTTCGTCCAAAATGGAAATATTTGGTTCTACCAGATGTAAATGGTACAAAAGTTTTAGTTTTGTCAACATTTGAAGCAATCGGTTTGTTTTGGTTGCGCTAAATTTGCAATGTCAAAAAAGAAAATAGGTTAGAAGTTTAGTTATAAGAGTTAGGTTAAACCAATGTATTAGTTTTAGGGATAGGTCTATTGAAAAATACACCATTCCTCTGTTTGTTACAAATTAAAAAAGAAGTGTCTTTTTAAAAATAGGAGGATGCCTGCAAAACCGGGTATTCTCCTTTTTTTGTCGTATTATGGTCGGATGAGCATAAACGAATCTTATCATAGGAACTCTTGAATTTTCATTTGTTGTAATTGCAGGAAGATGATTGAAGTCTGTATGGGTGTCCTCAACAGTCTTTTTATTGTTTTTAAGAGTCTGACGTCAGCAGAAAAAAGCAGTGAGTGTATCTGCCTAAATTAGCAAAAAAAATACGCTGAAATGTCTTTTTTCAATTTGACAAAATGATATTTTCGCCCAAAATAAAAATTTAACATTTGAAGCCGTTTTTTGCCGATGGCGAAGAGACAGGAAATTTAGTTTCGAGATAACTAATTAATAATCAACAATTTACAATTTTATAAAAATCGCTCAAAAAATCGCGCCGGACGCATTTTTTTGAATGTTTTGAGCGTTTTAGCAATACACTGACTACCAATAAGTTATGGCTAAATTTGCCGTTTTTGTGTCCAAATACCGCCCAAACACTACCCTCTTTTAAGTTTTTGTTCAGACGCACTCCCGAAACAGCAGTTTACACACTTCTTAACATTTCATCCGAAGCCCACCGTTTTTTTACCCAAAATTCG
>JAJPZU010000258.1 GCA_021204165.1 Prevotellaceae bacterium | reverse complement strand
TTGACGCGTGCCAGAGGGCTTGGAATTTTAACATTTGATAAAATCAAAAAGTAAGCATTTTGTAATAAATCGTAGATTTGTGATTTAAATTAGTGTATTTTACTTTCTTTTTGTCAGAAAATAATTTTGTTAAAAAGTATGTATAAAAAATTTTGTTATGGGAGTGGTTTTGAAGCAATTTGCTGGTTGTTTTCGACAGACTCCTCCGTCTGCTAACATATACAAATCACACATGAGGTGTCTATTTGAGAATGTATGCGATGCAGTGTGTAGTGACAGGAAATATACAATGAATATTCTCGAAAACTGTTGTCCAACCAAGTATTTTGGTTACTTTTGCGAGAAAGTAATTGAAACAGAACAATATGGTCAAATATATTTTTGAACTGAAGATGAAGGTGAGAGACTATGAGTGCGACCTTCAGGGAATAGTGAATAATGCCAATTACCAGCATTATATAGAACATACAAGGCATGAATTTCTGCTTAGTCATGGAATCAGCTTTGCCAAACTGCATGAGCAAGGCACGGATGCTGTGGTGGCAAGGCTCAACATGCAGTTTAAGACTCCTCTGAAAAGCGGAGACGAGTTCGTGTCGAAGCTGTGGCTGAAGAAGGAAGGGGTGAAGTACATATTCATGCAGGACATATTCCGTCTGCCGGACATGAAGATTGTCATCAAGGCGCAGGTGGATACCGTATGTCTTGTCCACGGCAGACTGTCCGGGAGCGAGGAACTTGATGCCGCTTTTTCGCCTTTCTGGGCGGCTGATTGAGGTTGTGAACCGATTTTTTCATGAAACATACGGGGGATGAGCGAGAAAGAGACAATCTATACGATGGCTCTTACGAGAGTGAAAAGTCTGAGTCTGAGCAATGCACTTATGCTGTATCGCACTTTAGGCTCGGCGGAAGCCGTATTTGAGCACAAAGACCATATCTGCGACTGCATACCGGAAGCTACGGAACGGCTTGTCGCCGCCTTGAAGAATACGGACGAGGCGGTACGACGTGCCGAGACGGAGATGGAGTTCATCGTGAAGAACAAGGTGCGCTGCTTGTGCATGAATGACGACGAATATCCGCAGCGGCTTAAAGAGTGCGGCGACGCTCCTCTGTGCCTGTTCTATTGTGGCACGGCGGATTTGAATGCCCGGCGCATCATCAGCATGGTCGGTACGAGGAAGTGTACGGAATACGGCAAAGACCTGTGCCGCCACTTCATTGCCGACTTGAAGCGTTATCATCCGGACGTTCTCGTGGTCAGCGGACTGGCATACGGAGTGGATGTCCATGCCCACGGGGCTGCCATAGAGAATGGCATGGAGACTGTCGGTGTGCTTGCCCACGGTCTGGACATGATTTATCCTTCCGCCCATCGCCGGATAGCCGTGCAAATGGCGAAGCAGGGCGGTCTGCTGACTGAATATATGAGTGCGACAGTGCCCGACAAAGGGAACTTTGTGAGGCGCAACCGCATTGTCGCCGGCATCTGCGACGCGACGATTGTGGTGGAAAGTGCCGCCCGCGGAGGAGGACTCATCACGGCAGAGCTGGCGGAAGCCTATCATCGCGATGTGTTTGCGTTTCCCGGAAGAGTCTATGATGAATACAGTGAGGGATGCAACCGGCTGATAAAGGACAACAGGGCTGTGCTGATACAGTCGGCGGAAGATTTCGTCAATGCCATGTGCTGGGACAACCCTTTGGCGGCAAAGAAAGAGCCTCGTCAGCAGGAACTGTTCGTGGAACTTACGGAAGAGGAGCAGTTGATTGTCAACACTTTGAAGAATGTAGATGACAAGCAGATTAATCATATCGTGGTGGAAAGCGGCATTCCGTACAGCCGTGTGAGTGTGCTGATGTTCGAGTTGGAAATGAAAGGAGTGGTGGCGCCTATCGGCGGTGCCAGATACAGGCTTCTGCGGTATTGAACGGTGCCCTCCCGCTATTTCCCGTAGCTGTACGGCATATCCGCGCCCCTGAATTTGTCGGCAAAAATGTAAGTTAACATACCACGGCATGGTAGTTAGCAAAAAAAAGTAGTATTTTTGCAACTTGTCAGGTAAAAGGCAGATAATAAATCAATAAAACTATATAAAAGTAAAAATGGCACAAGAAGATGTTTTTAAGAAAGTAGTTTCCCACTGCAAGGAATACGGATTTGTGTTCCCTTCGAGCGAAATCTACGACGGTTTGGGCGCAGTTTACGATTACGGACAGAACGGCGTCGAGTTGAAGAACAACATCAAGCAATATTGGTGGCAGAGCATGGTGCTCATGCACGAGAACATTGTCGGCATAGACTCTTGCGTATTCATGCACCCGACCATTTGGAAAGCGTCGGGACATGTCGATGCTTTTAACGACCCTCTGATTGACAACCGCGACTCGAAGAAGCGTTACCGCGCTGACGTGCTCATCGAGGAACAGATAGCCAAATATGAAGAGAAGATTGAGAAAGAGGTGGCAAAGGCGAAGAAGAGATTCGGCGACTCTTTCGACGAACAGAAATATCGCGAGACAAGTCCGCGAGTATTGGAGGAGCAGGCTAAGCGCGATGCGCTGCACGAGAGATACTCCGTTGCCATGAATGCAATGAATCTTGAGGAGCTGCGCCAGATTATCCTCGACGAGGGAATCGTATGCCCTATCTCCGGCACAAGAAACTGGACTGAGGTGCGCCAGTTCAACCTGATGTTCAAGACAGAAATGGGTTCAACTGCCGATGCAGCCATGACCATATACCTTCGTCCGGAGACTGCACAGGGTATCTTCGTGAACTACCTCAACGTGCAGAAGACAGGACGCATGAAGATTCCTTTCGGTATCGCACAGATAGGAAAAGCGTTCCGCAACGAGATTGTGGCACGTCAGTTCATCTTCCGTATGCGTGAGTTCGAGCAGATGGAAATGCAGTTCTTCATCAAGCCGGGCACAGAACTGGACTGGTTTGCCAAGTGGAAGCAAACACGTATGGCATGGCACCAGAACCTTGGCTTCGGAGCAGAGAACTACCGTTTCCACGACCACGAGAAGCTGGCTCACTATGCCAACGCTGCCACAGACATCGAGTTCAAGATGCCTTTCGGATTCAAGGAAGTGGAAGGCATACACTCACGCACCGACTTCGACCTCAGCCAGCATGAGAAGTTCTCGGGCAAGAGTATCAAATACTTTGATCCGGAAATCAACGAATCATACACTCCGTATGTCATCGAGACATCCATCGGTGTGGACCGTATGTTCCTCAGCATCATGTGCCACAGCTATTGTGAGGAGAAACTTGAGAACGGCGAGACACGCGTGGTTCTTCGTCTGCCGGCAGCTCTCGCTCCGGTGAAGCTTGCAGTCATGCCGCTCGTGAAGAAGGACGGTCTTCCTGAAAAGGCGCGTGAGATTATCGACGACCTGAAGTTCCACTTCAACTGCCAGTATGACGAGAAGGATTCCATCGGAAAGCGTTACCGCCGTCAGGACGCAATAGGTACTCCGTATTGCGTGACTGTGGATTACGACAGTCTGAACGACGATTCTGTTACGCTCCGTATGCGTGACACGATGGAGCAGAAACGCGTCAAGATAAGCGAGTTGCGCGGAATCATCGAGGACAATGTGACCATCACAAGTCTTCTGAAGAAGCTTAAATAAAAACAAGAGTGGAAGTTGAAGATTGAAAATTGCCGGCAACGGATTTGAACTGCCGGGAGAATCGGTTCAATCTTCAACTTCTGTTTTTTCAACCCAACAGTATGGCAAAACTAAGTAAACTGTTTACATCTATTGCAGCAATACTCATTCTCGTGTTAGCTTCATCATGCAGCGAACACGAGGAAGCCGGAGAGTTTGACAACTGGCAGGAGCGCAACCGGCACTATATCGACTCCATTGCTACGGAAGCACGAATCAACGCTGACGGGAAATGGACAAAGATAAGGGCTTACACGCTCAGTGACTCGCAGGACGAGACTGACAGCGACAACAACCATTATATCTATGTGAAAAAGATTGAAACCGGCAACGGCACATACAGTCCTCTATATACGGACTCTGTACGTGTACACTACAGCGGCAGGCTCATCCCTTCAAGCACTTACCCGAAGGGCTACAACTTCGGCAAGAGCTACAGCACGAGTGTGCTCAACGAGGCTACCGACGTGCCGGCTCTGATGGGTGTAAGCCAGAATATTGTCGGTTTTGCCACGGCTCTCATGCACATGGTCGAAGGAGACAGATGGGAGATTGTCATCCCGTACTATCTCGGATATGGAACGACAAGTTCCACACAGACGGGAATCCCGGGATATTCCGCCCTCATATTCGACGTGAAACTGGCACGCATCTATCGCTATCAGATAGACACGGACACAAGCTGGCACTAAGAAGCTGCAAAAAAATGATTATAAATTGCTGGATTCAAGTAGATAATGCAGCAATTTCCTCGTATATATTTAGCAGGGTGTTTTCGGATTAGCAAACGTATTCACAGACTCCTCCGTCGCTAACGCGCCACCTCCCCTAACTTAGGGGAGGAGCCTAT
>JAJPZU010000062.1 GCA_021204165.1 Prevotellaceae bacterium | reverse complement strand
GCTTCATTTTGACGCGTGCCAGAGGGCTTGGAATTTTAACATTTGACAAAATCAGAAAGTAAGTATTCCGTACAAAACAAGAACTTTATGAAATAAAAATATCAAAATAAATATCATTTTATCAAAACAGAACACCCCTCAAAAAAACGTATTCAAAAAATTTTTTATGGGAGCTTTAAAAGACCAAAATTTATCACTGTTGTAGAAAGGGGCAAGTTTGAAACCAACCCATCACATGAAACATATTAGTACGACCAATTTTTTAGATAACAGGGGTACGGTTCAAACGACATCCTTTGAGAGTGATACTCCTTTAATGTCGCAATAAGAGAGATTAAATGTCTCAATCCTCATCATCGAATGATAAAGCAATAATTTCACAAGAAAGTAATGACACAACACAAAAAAACATTAATTTTGTGGAAAAACACGAACTATGGATGCAAATAGTTCTTATGAAGCGATGCACGACATTGTGGAACAGGCAAAGGAAGGAACAAAAGGGAATAATGAAAATATGATAACCGGATATGATAGATATATCTAAAGAGCAGAAATTAGAATTTGCCAACAAGGCATTTCCTAATCAGGCTGTAAATCTTGGAGATGGACATTGGTGGTATATTCAAGCCGGAACACTAATGGGAGAAGATTTGCACTACGAATATCATAACGAGAAAGTACATCTTCATATAGAAGGTCCCAATTGGCGTCCCATAAGGAATTACTTCGATAGAGTCGTAGCCGATCCACGAATTGTAGCAGAACATTGGTGGAGACAGCGCTGCTGCTTGACATTGCAACGCGACCTTTCATCTTGGAATGAAATTCAAGACGCTTTCTTGGAAATCGACAGAATCATGCGTCCGCATATATTAAATTTTGAGCGCAGTCAGGGAGTGTGCAATAAGGTCAATGAAAATCCGATTGAAAGCGATGTTGACGCACGAAAAATCAAAGTGAGTGACTTGATGTCGCTCCCCAATCTACACATACCGGAATACCAACGTCCGTACCGATGGACTTTCAAGAATGTCGAACAACTACTCAACGATATAAACAATGCGCGTGCGAATGGGAAACAGGACTATTTAATAGGCAGCGTTATTTTACACAAGAAAGACAATCTGCTTGATATTGTGGATGGACAACAACGTATCACAACGCTATATCTTATTGAAAAAGCCTTAGAATGCAAAAGTGAATTGCCCAAATTAGAATTTAACCATACAGACTCATTCTGTCATATACGTGAAAACAGCAAATTCATAAAAGAATGGGTAGAATTAAATCTTGTCCAATCAGACAGACAAGATTTCCTCGATTATATATCCGATTGCTGCCAGGTTGTCAGAGTAACAGTAAAACAATTGAACGAAGCGTTTCAGTTGTTTGAAACCCAAAACGGACGGGGAAAAGACTTGGAAGCCTACAACTTGCTGAAAGCATACCATATCCGTGCGATGGTATCATCCCCACGAAAAGAAAGAATTAATTGTGATGTACGATGGGAGGATGCGGCGATGTATGCCGACAAAAATAACGCTCCGAGAGATCTCTTACGACAACTTATCAATGAGCACTTGTACCGTTGCAGACTATGGTCTCGAAGCGAGGATGCCGGACGATTTTCAAAGCAACACGTAGATGAATTCAAAGGTTTCACAATTGACAGAGACACGCCTGTGGAATTTGCCTATCAGAATAGTCTCGTGCAACAGCAAATTGCTTCAAGTTTGATGCAATTAATGAATACCGGACTTTTGAAGGTAAAGAGCCGTTTTGACCACGGAGACCCAGACAATATTTCGCCATTTGCCAATATCAACCAACTCATTGTAAACGGCAAGCCTTTCTTTGATTGGGTTGAAACATACATTGAAGTGTATAAAAGAATTTTTATACAGCCGGACTCTTCTCAGTTATCCGGCTTTAAGGACTTTTATCACTCTTTTTGCAAATACGAAGGTTCTCAACGCAGTGGTGACAGCTATATCAGAGAGGTGTATAAATCAGCAATAATCCTCATTTTTGACAGATTTGGAGAAAAGGGTGTGAATCTTCTCTATAAAGCTGTATATATCTGTCTTTACCGAATACGATTAGAAAAGAAGCAGGTGCGATATGCCACAATGAGCAGCAAATCTTCTTCCGGATGGATTTTTGCAAAAATAAACCATGCCAAAAGCATTTCCGATTTGTCTGAGATTATTAACAGGGCTTCTGAATACAAGAAAAAGACTGCGAGACATTTTGAGGTAAAAAAGGTAAATGAATTATTTGATAAGTAAATCATGAACAAAGAACAATCTTTAAATAAAACCATCGCCCAAATATGGAATGATAAATATGTCGTGCCCCTGTACCAAAGGAATTTCGCATGGGCAGAAGAACAAATTGGGCAACTGATACAAGATATATATGATAATGCGCCAAAATCGAAGAATGATGAATGCGGTAATTATTATCTTGGTTCGTTAGTAGTTTTAGAGCGCAGAGACGGAATGTGGGAAGTAATTGACGGTCAACAACGGTTGACTTGCTTACATCTTATCTGCAAATATCTGGATATTCTCAAAGTTCCATGTTTAACTTACGACTCACGTCCGGAAGTTGAAAGATTCTTTGCAGATTTGTTCACAAAATCATGGGATGACTTCAAAAAAGACTATGACAAAATTGACAACAACAAAATCAGCCGTCTAAAAGATGCCCTAAGAATAGTCGAAGGCTTTAAGATTAGAACAGGTAATGGTGATGAAACAATTGCCCTTAAAGAAATGACATCCGGTCAACGGGCTTTCTTAGCGGAGTATATTTCATCTAAAGTAATTCTTGTACGCACACCATTACCACAAGATACCGATGTGGCTTCGTATTTTGAAATAATGAACAACCGCGGTGAGCAGTTACAATCACATGAGATTGTGAAAGCCTTACTTATGCAAGGGTTGGACAACAGCGAAAGAAACGTATTTGCAACAATATGGGATGGGTGTTCACAAATGGACTTGCCTATACAACAGACGCTATCCAATTACCGAAGCAAAGAACTTTTCGGCACCCACTTTGACACGCTTAATTTAGATTGTCTGAAAGCGATTGAGACCGCGCAAAGCAATCTAATGGAAAAAAGAAGTATTGAGGATATTTTGAATGACAACACCAATGATACAGATAGGACAACAGATGAATCGGGAAACGAACCGGATGTGAAATATCGTGCGATAATAGACTTCCCAAACTTTCTAATGCATGTATTCAGGCTTTATAAAAGCAAGAATATTACACCGGGCAATGATGAAATTCCGCTTAATGCAGACAAGACGCCCACAGAAAGGCCCAATTATATCGCCGATTCAATGGATTTCATTAAATTCCTTCTGAAAATACGTACTCTCTTTGACCGTTATGTCATAAAGATGCAAGGAAATGAAGATGAAGACGAAAATCTAAAATGGCGGTTACTTCGTTCATACAGATATGACTATGATGGCAGAAAGATGTTAAAATTGAAGAACTCATTTTCCGGCTGCGACGACAATGACAACGAAGATGAAAAATATTCAAGGAACAATAGAGTCATTAAACAACAATCTATGCTTCAAGTCACATTTCGTAACAGGAAATATAAAGAATGGCTTTACGCGCTTTTACACTGGCTATACGAGAATTATGAAAACATTGAGCAGGTTAAAGAAAAGGAACTATCAGACTATCTTGACTCGTGGCTCATAACGTATTATAAAGAAATGAAAAGCAATTGGGATAAGACAGATAAAGACATCATGGCAGCAGGAACTGACACTCCTCATTTTCTGTTGAATTTTATTGATTATCTCTATTGGATAGCCTCTCTACAAGAAAAAACAACTATTCGATATGCAAATCAGATTAAAGAGTTTCAATTCAAATACTACAACTCTGTGGAACATCATCTTCCTCAATCTTACGAAAATACAAACAAGACAAATATTGATAAAATTGGGAATCTGTGCCTTATAAGCAAACGAAAGAACTCCAGCCTAAACGATAAAGCTCCTACAGAGAAAGCAAAAATCGAACCGGGATTGCAACCCAATCGAAGTATTATGTATCAAATAACCTATGATTATGGGAAATGGGGTGACATGGAAATAGAAGCTCATCAAAAGGATATTAATGATTTGCTAAACCAGATACCCAATCTCCTTACTAATGCCCTATGAATTTGAATTTTCTTATCCAAAACTCACGTATTAAATAAAATGAATCACAATTTTGAAACTAAAATTCAGAAAGATCTACACCAATATCTAACACAGGCAAAAATGACGGACGCACACCTTCCGGAGTGTCCTGATGTGGAAGAGAAATGGCAAGAAATGGTACAAGCATACCTTCCTGACGGTATCAGAGAGTTTACAAAATATCCGACGGTATCTCTCGGATGGATTATGTTTCTTGGTATGGCTGTCGCCAAATACTGGGATACAGACTGGGAGAAATACGGCAACATGACCGGTCTGTACGAAACGATTCGTGATGTGCGCGGTTATGACTGCATGGATGAATACATCCTTGAGTCCATTCTCGGTATGGATGAATCCCAATGCCGACATGTCAGTGACATTGTAGCGGAGTGTGCCTCCCGTGTCAACAATGCGCTGCATCACGAACACATAGAACCGGGAACCTCTGCGGCATTCCATGCTTATGTGTCATGTCTGCACCAGCTATATCTCATGGGTATGGCTATGCAACTTAACCACATGGGCTATCACATGACGAGGATAAATTAAGAAGCCGTTAAAAAAACACCCAATCTAACATGCCAGACATATTAAATTGGGTGTTATCTAAAACATCAGTTTGCAATATCCATTGCAACCATTAATACTTGAACTTATCTGTCTTCACATAAATCTTATAATCCTTAATACCTCCCGGAACGGTAGATTCCATACGAGGGAGATATTGAAGAGCAGTGACAGTCTGTACCTTGCCAAGATCGATAATAATGGTATGAGGGAACTTGACACCCTTCACTGTTGACCAGAAAGTAGATTCCTGAAGGTCATAAATCTTGTCTCCGGCACGGTTTCCTGTAACAATGTCTTCACTGTCAGCATAATCTATGCGCCACGGCTCACGGCTAAGACGCTCACCGTTTTCATCAAGAAGATAAAGCTCTGCAATACAAGCATACTCATTGCCATCGTGAGCATTGAGTGCTTCGAGGCAAACATAACGTCCGGTTTGAGGAGCATCAAACTTTACTTCCTGCCATCCGTTTCCCGGATTGAAAGAGCCACTCTTTACAGACTTCTCTGCCGAAAGATCAAGATTCTGACCTTCCTTACGATGGATTGGAGGCTCTGCATTCAGTAATTTGTCGATGATTGGCTTGTTAAGACCTTCTGCCTTAGCTTCCTTAGGACCGATTACGTCAAATACAATAACCTCGTTCTGATCTTTTTTAAGCCAACATCCCGGAACATAAAGCGTCTGCTGAGGACCTATTTCCCAAATACGTCCTACACCATGTCCATTGACATAAACAAGTCCCTTGCCCCATGTCTCAAAATTGATAAATGTGTCACCGACTTTGCTAACATTGAATGTAGCGCGATAGAAACCGGGAACTCTCTGTCCCTTATTATCCTTCACAGAAGTAAGAGGCTTAAAGTTTTGACTCTTATTGAAATCATACGTATCAGGAAGCAAATAGTTCTTCCAATTCTTCAGACTTGCTGTATAAGCATTTCCGTCAATGTCGATGGTGAGTTCCACATTACCTTCAATACCCTTGAAGTCTTTAATGGCACGTCCGAAATTAATACGTCCCATAGCCTCTACAAGAATATCGAGTTGTGCACCTTTCTTGCATGAAGGAAGAACAATGTCCTTATCACCATTACGGCGATCAAGTACACCGATATATTTACCATCTACAAAAATCTGGAGATAATCGTGTCCGCCTGCTATATGAAGCTTGCTTTGCCCATTGATTTCCGGAAGGGTTGTACGATAGAGAATTGAACCCCATCCTTGATTAAATTCTTCCATAGTCTTCACATCACGTGTAACGACCGGTTCAGGAAGATTCTCAAATAACGGAGCAACCTGAGTGAACTTGAACTCCGGTATTGAGATAATCGGTTTCGGTGCTGGAGCTGCCGGAAGTTTCTTGTCCGTATATTGCTGAAGCATGTCGCGAAGCTCCGTGAACTTAGGTGTCACCTGTCCATACTCGTTGATTGGAGCATCGTAGTCATACGAAGTAACATCAGGAGCAAAACCCGGAGAGTTTGCACCCGCCCAATGTCCGAAGCTTGTACCTCCGTGAGTCATATAGAGGGAGAAAGAAATATTCTTGTCCAACATTTCTTTAAGACCGGCAACCATGTCTTTTGAGCTACGAGTTTCATGCTTGCCGCCCCATTTGTCAAACCATCCGCTCCAGAACTCAGAACACATAAGAGGTGAGTTCGGACGAAGTTCTTTAAGACGGCGGAACTGCTCGTCAATGTTCGCACCTGTACCGAAGTTCATTGTCCAGACGAGGTCGTCAAGACCATTCTTCGTGAAGTTTGAACTCCAATCGCACTGGAAAAGTGCCACCTTGTCGAATCCTGAAGCACGCACAATGTCGCGTATAGCACTCACGTATGGCTTGTCTTCACCATAAGAGCCGTACTCGTTCTCAACCTGCACCATGATGATAGGGCCACCATTCTGAATGGTGAGTGGCGCAAGCTGTTCGCCAACCTTTTCTTCGAAGATTTTCACACGCTCCATGAAATATGGGTCTTGTTCACGAAGACGGATGTCTTTCTTTTTGAGCAGCCACCACGGCAGACCACCCATTTCCCATTCTGCACATACGTATGGTCCGGGACGAACGATGACATACATGCCATTTTTCTGTGCAAGACGACAGAATGCTGCAATGTCGTTGTTACCGGAAAAATCAAATTCTCCTTCTTTCTGTTCGTGTATATTCCAGAAGATATATATACATACAGTATTCATACCTATTGCCTTACACATCTTTATGCGATGCTCCCAATAATCTTTCGGAATACGAGGATAATGTATTTCCGCAGCCTTCACGACAAAAGGCTTACCGTTGAGAAGGAAAGAATCTTCTCCTGCTTCAAACGTACCTTTCTTCTGTGCAGAAGCAGGCAGACAAAACATGAATGCTGCAAGAAGAAAAGAGAAGAGCAATGTCAATTTTGTTCTTTTCATTGGTATAAATCAGTTTTACAAATTAATATTCAGACAGTCTAAATATAATATTACACAAGTCATTTTACAGGTATTGCATTGATTCGTTCCTGATGACGTCCACCTTCAAAGTCTGTGGCAAAAAATTCATCCATAATTCTACGTGCCATATCATTATCTATGAATCTTCCTGGCATAACAAGTACATTGGCATTATTATGCTGACGGATAAGATGGGCTATCTCCGGAATCCAACAAAGTCCTGCACGTATGCTCTGATGCTTGTTCAGAGTCATACTAATGCCTTCACCGCTACCACACATTGCAATACCCGGATAGACCTCCCCCTCTTCAATACCTTTGGCAAGGGCATGTCCATATTCGGCATAATTGCAGCTGTCTTCGGAATAAGTTCCATAATCTTTGTACTCAATACCTTTCTCTTCAAGATATTGTTTTACGAACTGTTTAAGAGGATAGGTAGCGTGGTCGCTTGCTATTCCCACTTTCTTGATTTCCATGATAAATAAAAAAATAAAAAAACGGACTACAACCGAAGTATTATACTTCTTCGGTTGCAATCCGTAAATCATGTTATGTTTTTAGAACATTGCTTTTACTTGGTTATAAACATTTTCTGCTGTGAAACCAAGTTTTTCATCAAGAACCTTATAAGGTGCAGAGAAACCAAAGCTTTCAAGTCCGAACACTTTTCCATTTGCACCAACAAGACCTTCAAGGTTTACAGGAAGACCTGCTGTAAGACCAAAAATCTTTGCACCGGAAGGAAGTATGCTTTCCTGATACTCTTTTGACTGGCTGCGGAAAAGTCCCTCAGAAGGGCAACTTACGATGCGAATCTTAAGACCATCCTTGCGAAGGAGTTCAGCTCCGGCAACAAGAGTTGCTACTTCAGAACCACTTGCTACAAGAATAACATCCGGATTTTCATCTGCACCTGCCACAATATAAGCACCCTTTGCTGCCTGACTATAATCAGTTCCAGCAGGAAGCTTTGTAATATTCTGACGAGAAAGGATGAGAGCAGAAGGTGTATCCGTGTTCTCCATTGCAAGCTTCCAGCAAGCAGTTGTTTCGTCAGCATCAGCCGGACGAAGTACAAGCATAGAGTTCTTGCCATGATGATTCTTCAATTTCTCCATAAGACGAATCTGTGCTTCCTGTTCAACCGGTTCATGAGTAGGACCGTCTTCACCTACACGGAACGCATCATGAGTCCAGATAAACTTCACAGGAAGCTGCATAAGTGCAGCCATACGTACAGCAGGCTTCATGTAATCAGAGAATACAAAGAATGTTCCACATGCAGGAATTACACCACCATGAAGAGACATACCTATACAGCAGCAAGCCATTGTAAGCTCAGCAACACCTGCTTGGAAGAATGCTCCTGAGAAATCGCCTTTAAGGAAAGCATGAGTCTTCTTCAAGAAGCCATCTGTCTTATCTGAGTTTGAAAGGTCAGCAGAAGAACAAACCATGTTCTCAACTTGTTCAGCAAGTGCACTAAGAACTGTAGCTGACGCTGAACGCGTAGCGTCATTTTCCTTCTGTGCAATACCTGCCCAGTCAACAACAGGAGCTTCATTAGCAAACCAATTCTTCAATTCAGCAGCCTTATCAGGATTAGCATCAGCCCATGCTTTTTCTTCTGCATACTTCTTTGCCATGATTCCCTTAAGTTCTTCTGCACGCTTTGCATAAAGTTCCTTAACATCATCGAAAATCACAAATGGATTTTCAGGATCACCGCCAAGGTTGGCAATAGTGTTCTTGAATGCATCGCCGCCGAGAGGAGTACCGTGTGTCTTACAGTTGCGCTCATAAGATGTACCGTCAGCCTTAAGAGCACCCTTACCCATTATACACTTACCAATAATGAGAGTAGGACGATCCTTTTCAGCCTTGGCAGCTGTAATAGCATCACGTATTGCCTGAGCATCATTACCATTTATCTCAATAACATTCCAATTCCAAGCTTTGTATTTAGCAGCAGTATCTTCTGTCATTACTTCTGCACATTCAGTTGAAAGCTGGATATCATTTGAATCATAAAACATGATAAGGTTATTCAACCCCAGATGACCTGCTATACGACCTGAACCCTGAGAGATTTCCTCCTCGATACCACCATCGGAAATATATGCATATATCTTCTCGTTAGCAAAGATTGGATTACCAGTCTTTGCTGCAAGAAATTTAGCAGCGATTGCTGCACCAACAGCAAAAGTATGTCCTTGCCCAAGAGGTCCGGAAGTATTCTCAATGCCACGCTCAATATCAACTTCTGGATGTCCCGGACATACAGAGCCCCACTGACGAAGCTGCTGAAGATCTTCAAGAGAGAACTTGCCAATAAGGCAGAGCTGAGAATAAAGCATAGGAGACATGTGACCCGGGTCAAGGAAGAAACGGTCACGACCAGCCCATGACGGATTCTCCGGATCATATTCCAAGGACTCAGAATACAATACATTTATAAAATCTGCACCTCCCATTGCACCACCGGGATGTCCTGATTTAGCTTTCTCTACAGCCGCAGCTGCAAGAATACGTATATTATCTGCTGCGTGATTAAGCACACTAATTGAATTTGCCATAAGTCTTATATGATTTTAATAATATTTTTATTACTACAAGTTCTTTTGTTATATTTCATTTTTTAGCCTTAACGGCAGCCTCTTCTATAGCAAGACCGAGTTTATAGTTTTCGATGTAAGCATTGAATCCTGCAACATCTTCAGGGATAGGCGCAACCTCTACACCTTCGTCACCGGCAAATACAGTCTTGTCAAGGAAGTCTGATAGACTACGCTTATCCACATTGTTTACCAGATAAGATGCAAGAAGAGCAATGCCCCATGCACCACCTTCACCTGCTGTCTCCATTACAGAGATTGGAGAATTAATGGCAGCAGCAAGGATTCTTTGACCTACACCCTTTGTCTTAAACAATCCGCCATGTCCGGTAATTCTGTCAACCATAATTTTCTCCTCATTGAAAAGGATATCATTACCAATCTTAAGAACTCCGACTGAAGCATACAGATGAGAACGCATGAAGTTTGCAAGATTGAATTTGTCGTTGGCAGAACGCACAAACAAAGGACGTCCTTCTGCAAGTCCTGTTACAGGCTCACCCGAAATGTAGTTGTAGGATATAAGACCTCCACAGTCAGCGTCACCTTTAAGGGCATTGTTGTAAAGTTTTCCAAACACCTCGTTCATATCAACAGGCACTCCGAGCAGTTCCTGATACTCTTTAAACAGTCCGACCCATGCGTTAAGGTCTGAAGTGCAATTATTGCAATGAACCATAGCGACAAGACTTCCGTCAGGAGTCGTAACCATGTCAATCATCTCATACGGCTTGGACAGTTCATGTTCCAATACAATCATCGAGAACGAAGATGTACCGGCAGAAACATTTCCGGTACGCTGCTTCACTGCATTTGTAGCAACCATACCTGTACCGGCATCGCCTTCTGGAGGACAAACAGGGATGCCCGGCTTCAAGTGACCGGAAACATCGAGTTTCTTAGCACCCTCAGCTGTGAGGAAACCGGCATTTTCGCCAGCTACCAACACCTCTGGAAGTATGTCAAGAAGCTTCCAACTGTAGCCCTTAGGAGCAACAAGGTTGTCAAACTTATCGACCATTTCCTGTGAGTAGGTCTTTGTGTTTGTATCTACAGGAATCATACCGGACGCATCACCTACACCAAGTACCTTTTTTCCTGTAATCTGCCAATGCACGAAACCAGCAAGAGTTGTCAAGAAATCAATATCTTTTACATGCTCTTCATTATCCAATATAGCTTGATATAAATGAGAAATACTCCATCTCAACGGAATATTGTAAACGAACAATTCAGACAATTCTGCTGCGGCCTTAGCTGTATTGGTATTTCTCCATGTTCTAAAAGGTACAAGAATTTCCTCTTCTTTATTAAAAGCCATGTATCCGTGCATCATTGCACTTATACCAATCGAAGCCAAAATCTCTATTTCTGTATCATAGAGTTTCTTAACATTAGCACGAAGGTCTGCATAGCAATCCTGAAGACCGTACCATATAGCTTCAACACTGTAAGTCCACAGTCCATCAACAAGCTGGTTCTCCCATTCGTGACTACCTTGTGCTATCGGTTTATTCTCTTGATCAATCAAAACAGCCTTGATTCTGGTCGAACCAAATTCTATACCCAAAATGGCTTTTCCTGCTTCAATTGTTGATTTTGCATCTATATTCATTTCAAAGCATCAATTAAATGTGAATAAAAAATTAATAAAAGGACGCGAATTTACATAATATTCGCGTCCTTATTTTTTGAATAAAGATTACATCAATGCTTTGTTCAACATGTAATATACTTCATTGTTACGAAGCTGGTTCTTGAAACCGCTGATAGTAGTGTTTTTGTCGATGTTTACACATTCAATACCAACGATTTCGGCAAAGTCTTCCCAATACTCTGCAGTGATGTCGTAAGAGAAGGCGCTATGGTGAGTACCACCGGCAAGAATCCATGCACCAGCACCAATCTCAAATGTTGGCTGCGGAACCCAAAGAGCAGAAGCAACAGGAAGCTTAGGCATTGGCTTAGGCTCGATGCACTCTACCTCACTTGTGATGAGACGGAAGCGATTACCAAGATCTACAATAGTGGCCTTTATACCCTTTCCTGTCTTTGATGTAAAGACAAGACGTGCAGTCTGACTCTTACGGATACCAATACCAAGGAAGTGAACCTCAAGAGTAGGTTTATCAACTGCAATAAGAGGAGAAACCTCAAGCATGTGGCTCTGAAGACTTGATGTGCAGTCAGCAGCGAAATTAAGAGTATAGTCTTCAAGGAATGAGCATCCCTTTGCAAGACCCTGATTCATTACCCACAGAGTGCGATAGAGACAAGCAGTCTTCCAGTCGCCCTCTGCACCGAAACCGACACCCTCTGCCATGAGACGCTGCGAAGCAAGCCCCGGAATCTGATCGAAACCAACAAAGTTAGGATCATTAATGTCAGCTCCACCAAGGTCATCGAAGTTGGTCGTGAAAGCTGTTGCACCTTCATCTTTGAGCACACGACGGAGAGCAATCTCAGCCTTTGCTGCATTTTTAACCTTCTCCCAATAAACTTCTTCACCGGATTCGTCAATCTTGATGGTGTAAACCTTCTTATACTCTTCAACGAGTTCATCAGCCTCTTCGTCTGTTACCTTCTTAAAATATTCCATGAGGCTGGATACTGGATAGTAGTCAACATGATAGCCAAGACGCTGCTCAAACTCAACGCGGTCACCATCAGTAACCGCCACATTATTCATGTTCATACCAAACATCAAACAACGCACATTGTGAGCATCGGCTACACCGGCTGCTACACGCGCCCATACAGCAATGCTTTTCTGAGCCTCAGAACTCTTCCAATGCCCAACGACAACCTTACGAGGAACACGCATACGGCTGCATATATGTCCGAACTCAATATCACCATGAGCAGACTGATTGAGGTTCATGAAGTCCATGTCGATTTTGTCCCATGGCAACTCAGCATTGTACTGTGTGTGGAAGTGAAGCAAAGGCTTCTTCAATGCCTGCAAACCTTTAATCCACATTTTTGCAGGGGAGAATGTGTGCATCCATGTAATAATACCGATACACTTCTCATCATTATTAGCAGCTTTCATCACAGCCTCAACCTCGTTGCTGGAATTTGCTGTACCTTTATATACAACCTTTACAGGAATATTTCCTGATTCATTGAGACCATTAACCATCTCTTTTGAATGAGCATCTACAGCAACAACAGCATCACCTCCGTAAAGCAATTGCGCACCAGTCACCCACCACAATTCATAATTCTCAAAAGCGTTCATATTATTCTATTTTAGTGTATTAAATTATTATTTTAATCTATCAATCTCATTTCTTCTTTTGCCCATAATATGCATTCGGACCATGTTTGCGCATATAATGCTTCTCTATAAGCAATGGATTCATTGTAGTATTTGGATTTACCATGAATGAGACAAAAGCCATTTTTGCACACTGTTCCATAACTTTTGCATTATATACAGCATTACTTGGACTTGTACCCCAAGAAAAAGGACCATGATTCTTAACAAGCACACCCGGTGTATGATCCGGATTTATGCCTTCAAAACGTTTTACAATCACATTTCCAGTTTCAAGTTCATATTGTCCTTTCACTTCATCCTCTGTCATGTCAGCAGTACAAGGGATGTCCTTATAGAAATAATCAGCATGAGTTGTGCCAATATTAGGAATATCTTTTCCTGCCTGAGCCCATGCAGTTGCATACGTAGAATGAGTGTGTACAACACCCTGTATATTTGGGAATGCCTTATACAAAACAAGATGGGTCGGAGTATCAGACGAAGGATTAAGATCTCCTTCAACAACTTTTCCCGTCTCAAGTTCTACTACGACCATGTCTGAAGCCTTCATTTCATCATAACTAACACCACTTGGTTTAATTACAACAAGACCTTTTTCACGATCTATACCAGAAACATTTCCCCACGTAAAAATAACAAGCCCTTGATTTACCAAATCAAGATTTGCTTTGAATACTTTCTCTTTTAATTCTTTTAACATAATGAATTTTGTTTTTTACCGGTACCTTCGTCATGAAATCTCATTCAAAACAGAACTCATACAATGAAGCACCACGGCGAGAGTTACCTTTATCAATCATTTCTGTTTTTACCACATATTTTTTCTGCAATGCTTCGCCTAAAATTTCTCTTGTCAATCGGCATCCCCATAATAGATTCATGAAGTGCCTGCAATTGACTCAAAGTAAAAAATCTGGGAAGCAGATTACTGCATATAGGTTCTTCCAACAAACTTTCACTTATTTTTTTACGCGCCTTATCCACCATCTTATTATGGTCAAAACATAAAGGTGGCACTTTATCTATATCAACCCACTTTGCATCATACTCTTTAGGCATATTATCGATACAATTGTTCATATTAATAAGTGCGTAATAGACAATAGATATCACTCTTTGCCCCGGATCACGTTCAACTTCTCCAAAGGCTTCAAGCTGCCGCATATAAATATTGTGAAGACCTGTAAATTTCGTAAGTACGTGTTTTGCAGAACTGTCAATGCTTTCATCCTGTTCTACAAAGCCTCCAATCAATGACCACATACCCAGTCCCGGATTATAAGGACGTTTTTGGATAAGAAGTTTTAATTTCCCTTCCGAAAATCCAAAAATGATACAATCCACAGAAACAAGAAACTTTGGATATATATTGTAATACATGCTCATTGACTGAAGACCTTTTATTTGTAATCAATATATTAATTCGGGAAAAAGCTACCGCTAATTACCAGAAATAGATATAGAATGCAGCTGTTAATCCTAAAATAATGATAGAATGAATTACATCCCACTTATTCCAACTTGCACGTGTTGCAGCACGCTGTTCCGGAGTTGAAGTTCCAAATACAAGCCCCTGAATCTTTTCAGCAGAAGGAGCAGGAGTAAGCAAACTTACAATTACAACGATAACACAGCAAACAAGAAGCATCCAACCACAGAAGAACAACCAGTTAAGATCGTAGAAAATGTATTTGAATACACTATCAGCGGCTTCTGTATTACTGTAATATATCTTAGCACCAAGACGAGTCAAACCGATGATAAGACCAGACAAGAGTCCCCACATACCGCCAAGAGCAGAAGTACGTTTCCAGCATATACCAAGCAAGAAAGCAGCTGCAATACCAGGAGCAAGGACAGACTGAACATCCTGCAAATAATTATACAACACATCACCCACAGAACGCATAACCGGAATCCAAAGAATACCAAGAAGCACAATAACCACTGTAGCAACCTGTCCTATAGCTACCAACTTCTTCTCCGGAGTATTAGGACGGAAACGTTTGTAGAAGTCAATTGTAAACAACATTGCAGAAGAGTTGAACAATGAAGCAAGAGAACTCATAAGTGCAGCAAGGATACCACAGACAATAAGTCCCTTCACACCAGCCGGCAACAATTTGGCAACAAGCGTCGGGAATGCAGCATCTGGAGTTGAAAGTATAAATGTTTCGCCACTACCCAAAACAACACCTTTCTGATTCATTGCAAACGCAATCATACCAGGGATGAGAAATAAGAAGACAGGAAGAAGTTTCAGATAAGCTCCGAATATTGTACCACGACGAGCTTCTTTTTCATCTTTTCCGGAAAGAACACGCTGTACAATGAACTGGTCTGTACACCAATACCAGAAACCGATAACTGCAGAACCAATCAAAGCACCAAGCCAAGGATAATTAGGGTCGTTATTAGAGCGAATCAAATTAGTCATTGTATCGCCATACTCATTTACAGTAACAGCACTACATGTTTTCATCATCTCATCCCATCCACCTAATGACTGCAATCCTAATACAAGAATAATCAATGAACCGAGCAAAAGAATCGGAGTCTGAAGTACAGAAGTGTAAAGAACCGATTTCATACCTCCAAAGATAGTATAGAGGGCTGTAATAACAACAAGACCAATAGCTGCAATCCAGAAGAAATCAATGCCCCAAAGAGTGTCTATACCAAATACCTGCTGAAAGACAAGTCCACCAGCATAAACTGTTACCGCAACCTTTGTCAGGACATAACTAATCAAAGAAATGAGCGACAAGATTGTACGTGACTGCGGATTATAGCGACGTTCCAAAAATTCAGGCATTGTATAAACCATACTTCTTGTATAGAAAGGAACAAACACCCAACCAAGAATCAAGATCATCCAACCTTGTATTTCCCAATGTGCCATAGCCATACCACTTGACGCACCGGCACCAGCAAGTCCGATAAGATGCTCAGAACCAATATTTGAAGCAAAAATAGATGAACCGATTGCAATCCAAGTTGCATCTTTACCTCCTAAGAAATAGTCTGCCGAGTCATCAGATTTCTGCCTAACAACCCACACAATAATTCCAACCAAAGCCACAAAAAATATGGCAATGACAAGCCAATCTAAAAATTCCATTTGATTTAATAGTATTTAAATGTTAACAATTAATTTATTTCTCTACCGAAAATTTAAACTTGCAATAGCTATTATAAGTCTCTCCCGGATTAAGCCAAGCATTAGACTCTGCCCACTGTTTGTTCGGAGAGTCAGGATATTTCTGGCTTTCAAGACAGATTGCAGCCTGCTTATTATATGTAACACCATTCTTACCGGTAAGTGTCCCGTCAAGGAAATTACCCGTATAAACCTGAATACCCGGTTCATTGGTATAGACTTCGAGACAAATGCCGGATGTAGGGTCAACCAGTTTTACAGCCACTTTCGAAGCATCACCTTTTGTGTTAAGCACCCAGTTGTGGTCATAGCCTCCACGTGCAGACTCAAGCTCTGCTCCTAATTCTGTACCAAAATCAGTGCCTATTACTTTTGGTGAACGGAAATCATATGTGGTACCTTCTACCGGAGCTATCTCACCTGTTGTCATGAATGTTGTATCAACCGGTGTATAGTTATCGGCATTAATAGTAAGAATTTCATTGGTAATAGACTGAGCAGGATTACCACTAAGATTAAAATATGAATGATTGGTCATGTTAAGTACCGTAGTCTTAGTAGTGGTTCCCGAGTAATTAATCTCAATAGCATTATCATCCGTAAGCGAATAAACCACTTTCGCAGTCACCTCGCCAGGGAAATTATTGTCACCATCAGGCGAAACCATTGTAAGTTCCAATTTAGTACTGTCTGTCTGATTCGCATCATACACCTGATACTGCCATCCAGAAGGACCACCATGCAAACAGTGACCAAAATTATTTTGTGGAAGCTGAATTGTTTCTCCATCTACAGTTATCTTTCCTTGATTAATACGATTTGCATAACGTCCTATTGCAGCACCGAAATCAGAAGAATTATTAGTCGGGAAATAATCAACCACATTATCAAAACCAAGCACTACATCTTTCAAATCTCCATTTTTGTCCGGAACCATAATCGATACGATACGTCCACCGAAATTCGTTATGCAAACCTCCATTCCATTCGCATTTTTCAGAGTATAAAGCGCCGTAGCTTTTTCACCTTTCACCTCATCAACATAAACCGTGTCAAAATCAGCAGGATTAAGTCCGGAAGCTGTTAACTGTGGTGCTTGTTCCGGTTTAGGACCACACGCGCAAAGAAAGGCTACAGTTGCAGCCGTTCCTATCAAGACAGATTTGAAATTTTTCATAATTTTAGAGTATTATTTATTATTGTTTATAAACTTTCTGTAAAGTTAGTTCAATATATCTGAATTTATTATCTGATATATATGTTTTTAAACATAAAGTGTACTCAATATACTCATTCTTGTTGTTTTTAATATTCTTTTTGCTTTTTCAAACAATGAATCAAACACATTATCCATAATTGCCCTGCAATTTCTTCATTTTCCAAGCTTCTCTATGCTTAGGCAGAAAATACTTGATAATAATAAATACATTTGCAATGGACACAAGTTCTGCTACCAATCTTACAACCTGCTCATTCATCACAGTTCTGATACCACCCATATCTCCTCCATCCATCATAAGCGACACGATACCGAGATAAACAGGGTCAATAACCAATAAGACTATTGTCAGATAGTAATTGAATACATGCATCCACTGTTTATGTAGTTGGAGAATTTTGTCGGTCAAAAAGAACATTATATAACCGGCAAGCGTTGTAGCAACTGAACCAACCAACCAAAAGACACATTGTTGAAAGGTTGTCATTGTTTTAATATCCACCATAGCCTCGTACTGCAACGAGACAAACGACACATGTACGGAAGCTCCCACACATAAAGCGTATAACATTTTTATACCTTCATGTATTATAAAATACAAAAGCAGTGCCCATATCAGTGCAGCCCACTTTCCCAGATTCTGTTGATTCGTATTAGCCATAAGGTGATATTTCTATCTAAGTGAATCTTCTATATTTATATGTAATATCTGTTTGTTATTGCAAACATAGCAATTTATTTTTTAATCTCTAAATATATCTATAAAAACTTTTTTTCAGAAAAAAATCCAGATATATAATAAAGAGCTATAATCTCACCGAAATATTGTCAATAACCACAATAGAGGGAATCTAATCCACGAAAAAAAGAGAAAATTATCGCCTTTCTTCTAATACAAATAAAATAAGCGGAAATAATAATTACTTATTATCCCCGCTCATAAAAACAGATTATATCATCTTAGCAAAGCTTACGCGCACCGTCACCGATAACTACATCAATAACAATAGGCTCTTTGCCATACTTTTCTTTGAATTTTGATTTTGCAGTTTCAACAAAGTTCTTGTAAAGGTTATCTTCAACGAGGTTGATTGTACAACCGCCAAATCCACCACCCATAATACGTGAACCGGTTACACCGCAGTCATGAGCAATATCATTGAGGAAGTCAAGTTCTTCACAGCTTACCTCATACTCCTTGCTAAGACCATGATGAGTTTCATACATCTTCTGACCTACAGTTTCATAGTCGCCTTTTTCAAGAGCATCACAAACAGCAAGTACACGATCTTTCTCTCCAAGCACGTATGTTGCACGCAAAGCATCAGTTTCGCTCACTTCTCCACGAACTTCCTCGAGCATATCCCAGTCACAGTCACGAAGAGTTTCAACACCCGGATGTCTCTTTGCGATAGCAGCAACCACATTCTCACAGCTCTTACGACGGTCATTATAAGGTGAACCAGCAAGTTCATGCTTAACACAAGAATTGATAAGAACAAGCTTGTAGCCTTTCGGATTCCATGGGAAATATTCAAATTCTCCGCTGCGGCAGTCAAGACGCATAAGATTTCCAGCCTTTCCATGAACAGAAGCAAACTGGTCCATGATACCACAGTTCAGACCAAGATAGTTATGTTCTGTAGCCTGACCTACTTTAGCAAGAGTCATCTTGTCAATCTTATTCTCACCGAAGAGGTCATTGATAGCGTATGCGTAGCAGCTTTCAAGAGCAGCAGAAGAAGACATACCAGCACCAAGAGGCACATCACCGGCAAAAGCAGTGTCAAATCCTTCTACAGGCACACCCAACTTCATCATTTCACGAGCCACACCAAAAAGATAGCGGAAATGACTTGCGCTTGGTCCCTTAGGATCATCAAGACTAAACTCTGCATAGTCTTTCAAGTCAATAGAATATGCACGAATATTACGAGTGCCGTTAGGTTTGATTTCTGCAATCATACCCTGCTGTACTGCACCCGGGAATACGAATCCTCCATTATAATCTGTATGTTCACCTATAAGGTTGATACGACCCGGAGAAGCATATACAGAACCTGTTGCACCGTCAAAATGTTTGATAAAACGGCTTCTTACATCATCAATTGTTAGTTTCATAACGATTTAATTTATAAGTTAGTAAAAAATATGTTTGCACAAATTGTATATCATCCTTAAACACTGTGGATACGACAGACTCCAAAAATCTGTCGTATCCACAATATATCTATATTATTTCAATCCGACCTTAGATCCTACCCAGCAGAACCATACTACGTACAGATAATAAATGAACATCATGCAGATAGCAATGCCGACACCCAAACTTGGATTATCAACTACCATACCCATCAGTGGTGTAAGGGTAGCAGCACCGACAACTCCAAGATTTATGATTCCGGATGCAGCCTTTGTGTGAGGACCAAGTTCCTGAAGGCCCAAGTTAAATACAAGAGGCCACATTACCGAATGGAACAGACCGGCAGCCAACAGTGCCCAAACGGCAGCCATTCCGGACAAAGCAAATGAAACACCTACACATGCAGCACCTCCAATAAGACAAGCTGTAAGTATATGACGCGGCTGGAACTTGCTAAGTACGGCAGCACCTATAAAACGTCCGACCATCATTCCACCCCAATACCAAGAAAGGAATCCTGTAGCAGAGCCAAGAGAAGGATCGGCCTTGAAATATGCAGGAAGCATTGACGGCACACCAATTTCCAATCCCATATACATAAATATACCAAGCGCACCAAACCATACATGCGGATATTTGAATACACTGCTCTTATACTGCTTTACCTTTCCGTCTGCTTCTGCGCTCTGTTCTCCTTCATTGATATTCGGCAACTTCAGGAATGCCAATATCACACACAGCAACACGGTAAACAAGCCAAGGCCCAAGTAAGGATAAGGAATGTCCGCAGGCACAGCATCCTCTGCCTCTTTGCCGGAAAGAATGACATTCAAAATAAAGATAGGAGCCACAGTTGTAGCCACAGAGTTGATAGCCTGAGAAAGTGTCATACGGAATGCACCCTTTTCAGGTGATCCAAGCACCATCACGTATGGATTGGCAACCAACTGAAGCATCACAATTCCAAGTGCCACAATGAACATACATCCAAGGAACAACCAATAAATTGTGCTGACATCACCATCCAAATTACCATTGATGCAGAGGAAATTAACAATAAATCCGACACCGACAACTGCAAGTCCGAGCACAAGTGTCTTCTTGTAACCAATCTTGCTCATCATCAATCCAAACGGAATGGACAGTGCATAAGCTCCATAGAAAGCAGAGTTTACTAACTGTCCTTGTGTGTCATTCAGATTAAAAGCGTTCTTACAGAACTCAATCATTGAATTGTTCATTGTCGTAACGAATCCAATAAGGAAACATACAGCAATGACAATGATAAGTGCGAACGTATAGTTCGGCTGTTGTTTTTGGTTCATTTGTTTTTTATGTTATTATTTTGTTAATATTTAAGTTGCGAATTACAAAACCATCACGTGCATACCTGCATTCCATATTTAGCATCAGTCTGTGATGGAAATACAAAGAGACATCACAAAGAAAACACATGTTTTCTTATGAAAATCTCATGCAACAGATTATCAGCGTTTTGATTTCATTCTTCTCACTGTGGCGAATGCAAATACCGGAAGTGCTATCAAATCGACAACTCCCAAAATTCTCACTGCCACATCTTGTTGTTCAATACCTATAATTTTTATTCCTGTCAAGAGTATTGCAGAAATACCCATAACAAAAAGACTTATCGCCCATATTCTATTAATAGTTTCCACACTCTACGATTATATAATTTGCACTGAAATTTATCTTAGGAATCACTATATATATAGGTATAGGAGCCCAACCCTAATTAAACAGAAGCAGAATCTGTTCCGAATTTATACACAGTCTTCTGAGTATATGTTTCTCCCGGATTCAGCACCACTGAAGGGAAATGCTGACGGTTAGGAGAGTCTGGGAAATGCTGAGTCTCAAAACATATCGCACTTCTGCGCGGGAATGTAGCCCCATGCTGTCCCGGATAGCCGGTTGCCCAGTTGTCTGTATATACATGGACTCCCGGTTCTGTTGTATATACCTCCATTGTACGTCCGCTATTAGGTTCTGTTATTTTTGCTGCAAAGGCCAATTCTCCAACTTCCTTCTTATTTATAATAAAGGTATGGTCATACCCGGCACCGTTCTTTATCTGCACATCATCTGCGTCGATGTCACGTCCGACAGGTTTCGGTGAAGTAAAATCAAACGGAGTACCCTTGACTGATTCAATTGTGCCAAGAGGAATAGAAGTGTTATCCACAGGAACATAGAAGTCAGCATTAACTTCACAGATAAGATCCTCTATTGTCGGAGTAGGGTTTGCTATTCCCGTCAGCGAGAAGAATCCGTGACTTGTCATATTGACAATAGTCTTCTTGTCCGTTGTTCCTTTATAGTCAATGACAAGTTCGTTATCATCCGTAAAGGAATAAACCACTGTCATATCAAATGTGCCGGGGAAACCTTCTTCCATATCGGCAGAAACATAATGCAGTTTAAGAGTCTGCGCATCAATCAGTTCTGCATCCCATACTCTTGCATGGAATCCTGTCGGACCTCCATGCAAAGCATTCGGGCCATTGTTGATTGTAAGGTTGTATTCCACCCCGTCAAGTGTGAACTTACCTTTACATATACGGTTGCCATAGCGTCCTATAAGTGTGCTGAGAAACGGTTCCGGACTTGCCACCACATCGTCAATGTTGTCATGTCCCTGAATCACGTTAGCTACATTTCCGTTTCTGTCCGGCACCATTATAGAAACAAGTGCTCCACCGTAGTTTGTAATCCCGACCTCATATCCCTTGCTGTTCTTCAGGATGAAGAGGTCTGTTTTTTTTCCGTCGATTTCTTTCTGGAAATCTTCTGCCTTCAAATTCGACAGATTGCTATTCTGAGAAATACTCATGGCTGTATTATGATTTATGGTTTATAAATACGATTACCAAATCTTATGCAAATAAAATCAATTTTTTCTTTCAAACCGAATATATTTACGAGATTTTTTCAGTTTCACACCATTTATATTCTTTTTTGGCGCATACACGACAATAAATCCGCTACGACAAAACTACTTCCGCCCACATATATAAAATCTTCGGGCGAAGATTCCTCCCTCGCCGCTTTATAGGCCTCGCATACTGTCGGGTAAGATTTTCCACACAATCCGTAAGTTTCCGCCTGCTGTTTTATATTCGTATGTTCAAGTGTACGCTTCACGCTTGCCTGACAGAAATAATACACGGCATCTTTCGGCAGAAGTTCGAGCACTCCGTGAATATCCTTGTCGTTGACCATGCCGAAAACGATTCTCATCCTGCTGCATTTCTGCATTCCGAGTTGCTGCACGATATAGCGAAAGCCACCCACATTATGTCCGGTATCACAAACCGTCAGCGGACTGTCAGCCACTTTCTGCCACCGCCCCATCAATCCTGTCATTTCGCACACATGCGCAAACCCTTCCCGTATGTTCTTTTCAGAGATATTGAATCCTCTACCTGTCAATACTCTCAAAGCAGACAATATCGTATCTGTATTCTTAACCTGACAGCACCCTCCAAGCTGTGCATGTATCAGTCCATAGCTGCGAGTCATGAAGTCGATTCCTCCATCCTTGCAGAAGCTACGGGAAAGTATTTCCGACTCTTCCTCGGCAAAACAGATTGATGTACGTCTTTCATGGGCTGTCTCAAGAAAAACCTTGCGAGTCTCTTCCGTAGTCTCACCCACCACAACCGGTATGACTTCTTTCATTATCCCCGCCTTCTCACCTGCAATCTTGGCAAGCGTATCGCCAAGAAACTGTACATGGTCAAAGCTTATATTGGTGATGACGCTCACTTCCGGAATAATGATATTGGTACAATCCAATCGTCCTCCAAGCCCCACTTCAATGACTGCCACATCCACATTCTCATCGGCAAAATACTTGAAAGCAAGTGCCGTGGTCAACTCAAAAAAGGACGGATGCAAAGGCTCAAAGAAATGCCGCTCGTTCTCCACAAAATCAATCACCACCTGTTCCGGAATCTTCTCGCCGTCAATTCTGATTCGTTCTCTGAAATCAATCAGGTGAGGCGAGGTGAACAGCCCCACTTTATAGCCGGCACTCTGCAATACGGCTGCCAAGGTATGGGAGCAGGAACCTTTGCCGTTAGTCCCGGCCACATGCACAGTCTTGAACTTCCGGTGAGGATGCCCAAAATGCTTGTCAAGTGCCCATGTAGTCTCAAGACCGTCTTTATAGGCATCTTTTCCTATATTCTGAAAAAGAGGAGCACTGTTAAACAGATACTCCGTGGTTTCTTTATATGTCATCATTTCATTGTTCTTGTTAAGGAAAAGAAAAATATGCAGTCCGTCTTAACAACTGTCACACACGCAATAAGCCACCGGACAAACATCTACGGTGTTTCTTCTTTTCCCGTTACTTTTTCTTTGAGAGTCCAAAATTAATAGAAAAAGCCGAAATAACCTCAAAAAGATGGCAAGAATGGTGCTAAAACGTCTTAACATCAAATCCATTACAGTGACAAACAATAACAAGGCGAAAAAAAATACAAAACATATAAAGAGAACGATACAGATTATCAAGAATTACGAATCGTTGTAATATTCAACATTTTTACACATTTTTAGAAAGGTAAATCGTTATCATCATTTTTGATAAAATGCTCTTGTAGATTGCGTTCCGCTTTCATAAAACGAAAAGACTCTTTTCCATGATACTTGCGCATATATTCATCAATAACAATCCTTTGAGCAGCGGAAGAAAAATTGTGAATATGAGTATCATTCACTTCTGAGTGACATTTGATGCACAAACATTCAAGATTACTCTCTCGATTGTCGGTTTTTATTCCATTTTTGTGATGTGTCTGCATAAAGTAACGGTCGAAGTCTTCAACATGAGTACCGCAACGTTCACAAGTAAAATTCCTTTTAGCACGATAGTTGAGAGAAATTTCTTCCCAATTTTTGACATAACCAAAAATATCCACATCATACTCAGTAGGTTCTTCTACATCTCCTGCTTCCTTTAAGATTTCTACAAAATCGGTAGAATCATTTACTCTTATCGCTTCTTCATCCATCAACAAACGCTTACAGTAACCACACAGTTCCATACCCTCAACTTCCACTTCCTTATGAGCATTACGGGAATATACCTTTATTGGTTCTGCATTGGCAAAACGATATGCCTCCCGCCCAAAGTTTTCAATAGCAGTACATTTACAGACATGGAACTTGGGGCGGTTTTCACGTCCCTGATACTTAAAATAGAAAGCAGCTTTATACATAAAACCACGACGTTTTATGCCTTCATCATCAATATAAAAGATTCCACCATCTTCAAAGAGAATACGTTCGCCTATATCTTCAGGCAATACATCTACAGTACCCACAGAATGCCATGCACCCGCTTTTCCTATTTGTATCCCCATTTCAGTAAGGTGTTTCTTTAAATTAGGGAAATTGCAAATTGGAGCAGAATCAAAGAGCCTATTTTCTTCATCATCTATTAAATCGTAACTCATCTGGTATTTTCTTTTACAAAGTTTTCAAGTATTTCATCACCGGAAGTGACTATTCTAAATTCCACACGACGTGAAGAAGTACGGTCTATAGGTTTTCCAGAACGAATGATAAAGTCGCCTTCTGAATCAAGAGCTTTCCCGTAAGAAAGCCCATTGGCAGTAAACCAATACTCGAGTAATTGTTTCTGTTTATCCGAATATACTTCAAACTGTGGCATTGTGCGAAAATACTTAACAACTGCTAATGCTCTCTCTTGGGACAATATAGCATTGGCTATATAAGGGTCAGAATGTTTGCTTGGCATCGGCACGTCGTCGGTATGCCCCTCAATACGGATTTCTTGAATATTAGAACGTAAACTGTCATTTAATAGAATATTAAAATACCGAGGTAGAAACTCATCAAGAATTTCTTTAAAACGTGGTGTTAAATCAGACGATCCTGTAGAAAAAAGAACTGTTGGTTCTTTAAACTTCATAGTAAGATCCTTACCAATTGTCATTTGTCATTTGAGAGTATCACCTTCAAACTCTTTAACAAGCTTGTTGTGCAACTCATTCTTTGTTTCCACATAATCCGTTAGAACTGATTGATTTTTCTGTACACGACTAATATAAGCAATTGCGACAAAAAGAAAGATAACCATCAATCCTGTCATAAGATCTGAAACAGACATCCATACATTTGTCTTTGCCATAATTATCTACGTTTACCAATTTGTTCCACCATCTTAGTTATACAATTATCAAGTTCTGCAAGAGTTGCGCTTAGGCGACCATAGAATTGACGGTCAAGTGAGGTAAGTTGAGTGTTGAGCGTCTGTGAACCTTTCGTTATAATACCAACTCCTTCCTCCATCTTATCTTTCGTTCCTTGCCAAAACTGTTCCCCGTAATCACGGATTTTATTAAGATCTTCAAGCTTAGCAATGAGAAGTTGCACTCCATCCACAAAACCACGTTGTTTGCGCACCCATTCGTTAAGTTTCTGAGTAGATTCGTTAAACGATTCCATATTAGATTTGGAAAGATTAGCAGTCTCATGCAATTCCTTAGTAACCTCAATAAACCTCTCATCTTCTATGATAACCTGATTAAGCGCATCAATAAGTTGACGTAATTTTCCTCCTTCACTAACTAAAATAGTTGTATCATCCTTAACACGAGTAAGCGAAGATGAGGTAGCCTCAAAATTATCCGACATTTCCTTGTACTGTTGAGTGAGAGAAGCAATCATCTCCTTGTTTTCCTGTTGCCACTGATTGAGTTTCTCTACTGATTTGTTGAGTTGGTCAAAGTTCTCTTGAATAAGTTTACTGATGAGTGTATTCATCTGCTTTTGAAATTCTTCGGTAACTTTCTCCATTACCCCAACAAGTGCTTCAGTATTACTCTTTTCAAGAAGTTTGGTAAATTCATTGAATTTATTTTCTAACAACTTATTCGTTTTATCCATGTAATCCTCAATCTCAATAACTTCACCATGTATAATGTCTTTTAGCTTCTCGACCTTTTCATTAATTTCCTCTTCAGTTCCACTCATTCCAGAGATAACATCAAGAATTTCGCCAAGATGATGTGTGTATTCACTGACATCTTGTGTGTTTTTTGCAACTGAATTAATGGAAGCGGTCTGCCGAGTCGTAATTTCTTCAAGATTTCCAAACGAAACAAGCATAGAAGTATTTGCCTCCTTTATATCTGCAAGAGCATTCTCTTGACTGCGTTGTAACACCACTAACGAATCAATGGCAGAAGTCATTGTTTTTTGCGTTTCGGACATTTTAGACATCACATCACCAACTGTTCGGTAAAAGACTTTGCGGTCAGCCTCTTGCTCTGTCAGTTGTCTCTGAATAGAGTGTATCATTTCTGTATTAGCATCACTCATTTTTTTACAGCTTGAGTTATTTCACCCGCAGCTTGATTAATATCAGAAACACCTCCATCTTTCTGATCCTGTTTCCTACTAATAAGCCCAGAGAGTAGCATAGACCCTATCATCCCTGCCAAAGATGTAAAAAAGGCTGTTTTCAAGCCGTCAAGTAAATCTGGTATAGAATTATCAAGGTCAGTGGTGTCAAAAGCCATCAAACCTTTAGTAATTCCCCAAAATGTCCCCAATACACCAAGCGTGGAAACCAATGAAGGAAAATACTCCACTACACGACGATTAGTCACTAATGATTCACTATTTTTGTGTCTAAATACAAAAACAAAGCAAAACACAAAAGCAGCAGCAATAATGCCTAAACAGATCCAAGTATCAGTTGAAATAGATAAATTCATGGTATAAAATATTATTTGTATTAGAAATTCATATTATTAAAAATTCCATCATTCAATTGCATTACGATTAAATATTCAAGTTTATGAAACAAACACTTGTCAACAAAGATAGAATCATATAGAAGTTGACATTCTTGCGAACTTACAGAATGAGCAATATGATACGATTGCCTCATGCCACCATTTTTCTTTCTTTTTAATATATTTAATAGTCCCATTGTTACAGATATTTTACTTATTTGTCATCCATCTTTTGCCAAGAGACGGA
>JAJPZU010000267.1 GCA_021204165.1 Prevotellaceae bacterium | reverse complement strand
CCCCTAAGTTAGGGGAGGTGGCGCGATAGCGACGGAGGAGTCTGTGAATACAACCATCCAAGTTACCGTATTGGGTGTCAGTGCTATACGTCCGCTTCATAGTCTTTTCAAGCTATGGTATATAGGCTCCTCCCCTAAGTTAGGGGAGGTGTCGCGTTAGCGACGGAGGAGTCTGTCGAATACGTTTGCTAACACATACAAGTCACGCATGAGGAGTCTGTCGAATACATCTGCCAACACATACAAGTCACGCATGAGGAGTCTGTGAACACACCTGCTAAATATATACGAGGAATTTGTTGCATCATCCACTTAAATACAGCAATCTATAATCATTTTAAAACAGCTTCTAATTATATACGGGCAATGCGCTGAAAACATATTGTATGTGCAGAGAAAACCTAAAAACAGTGCGCTGAAAACTTTAATCAGCACTGCTGTTTTTATAATCAGCAGTGCAGTTTACAAAATCAGCAGTGCAGTTTTTATAATCGGCAGTGCTGATTAAAGTTTTCAGCGCACTGTTTTTGATTCCTTTCTGCACTGATATTTTTATTTCAGGGGGATATCATAATTTAAATGTACCATTTATCATGTACCACTCCCTTTGTTATCTCTGTTTATTATTTCTCTGGTCAGACCTAAGTGGAGGCTGGGTAGTTACAAAAATAGTTTCTAAAGATTGGAGAATCGGATGCGCCATGTCATTTTTTATTCTTAATTTTGCCCGTCACATAAGACCTGATGAAGAAACAGACACAAAGACAATGGACTTTACCACGAAAATAGAGATAAAAAAGAGCAGGATAGAGATAAGCCATGAGCATAAAATCATGCTTGTGGGTTCGTGCTTTGCTGATAATATCGGACAAAAGCTTGTGGAAGCAAAGTTCGATTGTCTGGTCAATCCATTCGGTACGATATACAATCCGTTGTCTGCTGCTGTGTTGCTGGAGAAGGCTCTCGACAGAGAGATGCTTTCCGAAGAGTCTCCTTGGGTGTTCGAGTCCGGTGACGGACTTTGGCACAGTTGGTTGCATCACAGCCGTTTCTCGGCTGAGACGGGCGAGGAACTTTGCCGGAACATCAATGAGACGACCGCGTGTGTGGCGAATCGGTTGGTAGAATGTGATGTGCTGATAGTGACATTAGGCACATCCATATATTACGCTCTTCATGAAAACGGACATGTGGTGGCGAACTGTCACAAGCAGAAAGATTCGCTGTTTTTCCGTCGGCGCATGTCGCCGGAAGAAATATCGGAACGCTGGATCAGGCTTGTCGTGCGGCTGAGAGAACACAATCCCCGCATGAGAATCCTGTTTACGGTCAGTCCGATACGGCATAAGCGCGATGGTATGCACGTGAACCAGTTGAGCAAGGCTTCTTTGCTTTTGGGAGTGGATATGCTCTGCGAGGAGTTTCCGGACGTGGTAGAGTATTTTCCTGCATACGAGATTGTGATGGATGAGTTGCGTGACTACCGTTTTTATGCCGACGACATGGTGCATCCTGCCGGCATTGCGGTGGAATACATCTGGCAGCGGTTCTGCAACACCTATTTTAACGCTGCGACGCAGAAAATCATGAGTGCCTGTACCGCCATATCGGCATCTGTCGCTCATCGTCCCTCCAATCCGCAGAGCGAAGAGTACAGGAGATTCATCAAGTCGGTCATAGACAAGATACATATATTAAAGAAAGATTTTCCATATATTGATATGGAGCAAGAACTACAGATATGCAATACAAGATTGACGAAATAGCCCGTATAGTCGGTGCCCGACGTATGGGGGGCACTGAGGCTGTCATAAACTGGCTTCTCATAGACAGCCGCTCGTTGTGTTTTCCGGAGGAAACACTTTTTTTTGCACTGCGCACGTCGCGCAATGACGGTCATCGTTATATACAGGAACTTTACAGGAGAGGGGTGCGCAACTTTGTGGTGTCTTCTGTCCCTGAACACGATGAGACTTTCGTGAACACCAACTTCCTTGTGGTGGAAGATACGCTTGCGGCATTGCAGCAGCTTGCGGCGCACCATAGGCGACAGTTCGACATACCTTTCATTGCCATCACAGGCAGTAACGGAAAGACCACGGTGAAGGAGTGGCTCTATCAGCTCCTTTCTCCCGACTACAATGTCTGCCGTTCTCCGCGCAGCTACAACTCTCAGGTGGGGGTGCCGCTGTCGGTGTGGCTTGTTGACAAGCATACTGACATTGCGATTATCGAGACCGGCATTTCGCATACGGGAGAGATGGAACGTTTGCAGGACATCGTGCGTCCGACAGTGGGAGTGATTACCAATATAGGAATGGCGCATCAGGAGAATTTCCTGTCGCTCGACATAAAATGTGCGGAGAAACTGCTTATCACTCGCGGTTGCCGTGCAGCCGTGGTCAATGTCGGGGATGAGTGTATCGCGAGGGGTGTCTCAGCGATACCCGGAAGTGTGGAGCAGACGACATGGAGCTACAAAAGCAATGATTTGGATTCGACACTCATTGTCAGAGCTGTGGAGAAAGATGCCGGTCATGCGACGGTGAAATTTTCCATACGCGGGGAAATCGGGCAATATACGATTCCGTTCATAGATGACGCTGCCATTGAGAACTCCATCACCTGCCTTGCCACTTGCTTGTGTCTGAAGGGACTTGTGGATGTCGGCACTATATGCCGCCGTATGGAGAAACTTGAACCTGTGGCCATGAGACTTGAGGTGAAGGACGGAGCCAACGGCTGTACACTTATAAACGACACTTATAATAGCGACATACATTCACTGGACATAGCTCTCGACTTCATGAACCGCCGTCCTGACCCTAAGGGACAGAAGCGTACACTCATCCTGAGCGACATATTGCAGAGCGGAGAGGCTCCGCGTTCTCTCTACAGCCGTGTGGCGCAGATGGTGGAGAGCCGTGGCATAGAGAAGATTATAGGTGTGGGAGAAGAGATAAGTGCCTGTGCCGACTATTTCCATATTGAGCATTTCTTTTTCCGGACGACGGAGGCACTGGTTGCGAGTGATGTGTTTGCGAATTTGCAGAATGAATTCATATTAATAAAAGGTGCGCGCCGATTCCGCTTCGACTTGCTGTGCGAAAGACTTACGCTGAAAGTTCACCAGACGATTCTTGAAGTCAATCTGAATGCGCTTGTCGGCAATGTGAATCATTACCGCTCGTTCATGCGCCCCGAAACGAAGATGGTGTGCATGGTGAAGGCTTCTGCCTATGGCATGGGCGCGATTGAAACAGGAAAGACGCTTCAGGATCACGGTGTAGATTATCTGGCTGTGGCTGTGGCGGACGAAGGGGCAGACATGCGCAAGGCGGGAATAACTGCCAACATCATGGTGATGAATCCCGAACTGACTTCTTTCAAGATGCTTTTCGACTACAGGCTTGAACCGGAGGTGTTCAATTTCCGGATGCTTGAGGCTCTCATACATGCCGCCGAGAAAGAAGGTGTGACGAATTTCCCTATCCATATCAAGCTTGATACGGGGATGCACCGTCTGGGATTCAATACGGAGACGGATATGCCACGGCTTATCGAGCGTCTCTCGCGTCAGTCGGCTCTTGTGCCGTGTTCTGTCTTCTCTCATTTCGTCGGCAGTGACGGCGATGAATTTGACAGCTTCTCCCGACAGCAGTTTGCGCTGTACGACCGTGCCAGTCGTCAGTTGCAGGCTGCATATAGCCACAGGATTATCCGCCATATCTGCAATTCGGCGGGGATAGAGCATTTCCCGGAATATCATTTGGACATGGTTCGTCTCGGGCTGGGGCTTTACGGAATTAATTCAAGGAACAATGCCTTGATTAATAATGTGGCGACATTGCGCACGACCATACTTCAGATTCGTGATGTGCCGGCTTGTGATACGGTGGGTTATAGCCGTCGGGGACATCTGACACGCGACAGCCGAATTGCGGCAATACCTATTGGATATGCGGACGGACTGAACCGTCGTCTTGGCAACGGCAATTGCTATTGTCTTGTGAACGGACAGAAAGCACCGTATGTGGGCAATATCTGTATGGATGTGTGCATGATTGACGTGACGGACATAGACTGCAAGGAAGGTGATTATGCCGTGATTTTCGGTGATGAGCTTCCTGTCAGTGTGCTCAGTGATGCCATAGGGACAATTCCGTATGAGATACTCACCGGCATTTCCACCCGTGTGCAGCGTGTCTATATACAGGAATAATCTTTCAAGGCGTAAAGTTGCCTCTTGATTGGAACCTCGGATGTATTTTGATTGAGGTTTGAATCTGTATTGATTGGGACTTTTAATATAAAGAGGCTATGCCGCAAACGGAATCCTGTTTGCGGCATAGTCCTTTTATAATATGTGTATTATTTCATTGTGTGGTGTGCTTTAGGTCTAAAACTATAATTGTATGAATCCCTGATTATGCAAACATGCCCCATGTATCTACCACCAGACGCAAGTGAGCATATTCCTCTTCGAATTGTTTGCTGAAGAAATCTTGTCCGAGATTGTTCTCGATTTGCTTACGTGTCCATAGTTTATAGACTCCGCTCATGCCTGTCGGGATACATCCGTCATTGCAGTGAATGATGAAAAGATAATTGTCGGTTGTTACACCGTCTTCGGTGAACGAGTATTTCAGGCAGAAGCGGGCATCCGGGGCTTCTGCTCCAAACACTTTTGTGACGATGCGGCTCAGTCCGCGCTCCACGCTTTCACCTTTACGAAGTGTTGTTTCAAAGGGAATGTCTGTGTGAGAGATTGTTCCGTTTGAAGTTACTTGGGGGCATAACAGGATGTTTTTTCCGGAAATAAATGCCAGACGCACTTTCTGAATGCGGTCACTTTTAGGAGCAACACCCTTTTTCAGTTTGGATTTGCCTAAACGACCGATAAGTTTTGTTGAAGTATAAACTAATGCGAACACAATGAATACGACAACGGCGATGATGATTTTTCGAGTTTCACTCATGATTTTCTTTTGTTAGATATTTTGTACTTTGATTTTGTTTCTGCGTCATTCTTATAGGGAAACAAACACTCTATGAAAAAGTTCATAGAAGATTGATGTTTTTTTCCTGAACATAATATGTGTGCGCAAACATGCACATTAAGCTTTACAATGAGCATTTCTTTCTGCTTTAAGAAAAAAAACAGTTAAAAGTGAAAATAAAGTAGGTTGAAAAGAACAACGTATTGGAAAAAAGCATACCTTTGCATCGGTTTTAAAAGCAATAAAAAGTTTAACAAATTAAAAGTAAAAGAAAAATGAAAAAGTTGGTATTTATGTTCGCTGCTGTAGTAGCTGTATCTTTCGCATCTTGTGGTGGTAACACTAACAACAATGACTGCTGCGCTGATTCTTGCGCTGCTGATACTGTAGAAACAGTTGTTGAAGAAGTTGTTGACACAGTTGCTGTTGACAGCGTTGCTGCTGATTCTTTGAACTAATAGAACGGCTACACGGTATTGGAAAATACCCTTTAAGAGAGAATTGAAACCTGCAAGACTAAATCTGGCAGGTTTTTTATGCCCTTACGCTAAGTGAAGGCCGCTGAGTGTGAATGGTTTATGGGGCGACAGAAAACAAAAATAGCTTTCCCGGGGCAGAATAGTTCACTGCATGGGGAAAGCTATTTTTGTTTTTGCTTATATCCAATTCCTTATATCCAATTCCTTATCCTTTCTCTTATGGCATTGGATTCGCTGAGCATACGTATAAATTCAAGGGCGGAATGTTTGCGGTAGGCATTGCGCAGAGTGTGGATGCAACCTTCCATTTCATACTCAGGGACATTCAGAGGCACGGCATGTACTCCCTCTTCGTTGTGTATGGTGGCTTCGGAAAGAATGGTTACGAGATTGCTTTCTCGTATCAGTTTCAAAAGAATGTTCACCTCGTTCAGTTCTATTTTCACCTTGAACGTATGGTCTGTCTTTGATAGAATCGTGTCGAAAGTGTTGCGTGCCTGAAGTCCTTTTGAAGGAAGAGCAAGGTTGTACTGTTCAAGTTCCGACAAGCTTACGGAGTGTCGGTTGGCGAGGGGTGCCTGTTGCTGACGATGGCGGAAAGATGGTTGTCGAACAATATGTGCGATTCTATTTCCTCGTATCGTCTTGTCGGCTTGAATGCCAGTACAAAATCCACTTCGCGTCTGCTGAGCATTTCCATAAGCTCCTCCATTGTCTTGTAGAATATGTTCAGTTTCACCTCCGGATATTTTTTCATGAAGGTGAGCAGTGTTTCCGTCAGAATCGGACTGAAAGTGAATGTTACTCCGATATTCAGTGTTCCTGTCAGCAGGCTCCGCAGGTCGCGTATGCGGTCGAAGCACGTTTCTGCCGAGCGCAATGTCTTCTGCGCATGAGGAAGAAGCTCCTCGCCGGCTTCTGTCAGTGCGACAGCATGGCTGTTGCGTTGGAACAATGGGATGTCGAGCTCGCTCTCTAACTGCCTGATTTGTTGTGACAGTGTGCTCTGTGTGATGAACAATGCTTTTGCTGCCTCTGAGAAATTCAGGGTCTCTGCCGTTTTTATGAAATATTTCAGTTGTCGGAGTTCCATACGTTTTATGCCGGAGTTATGTAATTTGATATCAGATTCAAATATACAATGTTCCGGGGATTTTTAATGAATATATTCTCGAAAATAACATAAATATACATGCTGATGACAGCCGGAAGCCGGTTGTCTGTTCATCTGGTGTCTTGGAAAGATACCCTCTTGAATATGAAAATCGGTATTGTGGCGCCGATTACAAGACTGAAGACAATGAAGGTACAGATTAGTCCGTTGCTTGAGAACAGGTAGAAATAGTGGTTGTAGTCTGTCTCGTCCAGATTTGAGATAAGGCACAGTACCAGAGCTTCCACGGTACGGTAGGCATACATTCCCGGAATCATCGGCAGCAATGCCGGAAAGAAGCACGTTTCGGCAGGAAACTTGGCGCGAGGGGCGAACAAGACTGCCAGAACACCGACGACAAGCGCGGCGACGAAGCTTGCATAGATGACGTGTATGCCGCCCATTGCGTTGTGCATCAGGACGAACCGCACGGCATGTCCTGCGGCGGCTGTCAGAGCGCAGTAGAGATAAGCTTTGCGCGGCGGATTACTGATTGTGGCAAATCCGATGGAGGCGATGGCGGCAAAAAGCCCGTCTTCCGCAATCTTTAATATATAGTCTGTCATTGTTGTTATTGTTAAAACCATTCAATTCCCATCAATATCATCCCCATGCAGAAACCTATGGACAGACAACCTGTCAGTATGGCTGCATCTGCAAAACGGCAGAACGACATGATGTAGTGTCCGTCTATCAGGTCATTCACGGAATTTATATAAGGTATGCCGGGTATCAGATACAGCACACTTGTTCCCAAAGCAATGTTAGGGGTGTGGGTGGATATGCCCGGCAGATAGCCTGCGGCTCCTATTACGGACGAGAAGAATGCCGCACACAGGAATACGAATCTGACATCTGCCTTGTATGAGAGGAGCACTTGTTTCAGTCTGTACCCAGACAGCGTACACACAAACACGATGAGCATGGCGGCGATGTCGCCTCCGAAAAGACGGCAGAAGGAAGCGTTTGCCAAAGAAACGAGAAGCAGCACGAGCCACTCGTTGTACGGTTTCACCTCTGCCATCCTTTCCAGTTCCTTCACAGCTTCGGCAAAACCTGTCCGTCCGTCCGCCACAGCCCAACTCAACCTGCTCAGTAGTGAATTGACTTCAAAACTGATGCTTCTGTGGCGGACGCATTCGATGGTGCTGTATGAGTGCTGTCCGTCCATGTTCCACACGGTGAGGTGGATATGCCGGGGCATTATGGTCATCTGCACCTTCGTCTGCCATTTCTCTGCCATACGTGTCACATTCTTTTCTATGCGAATACATGTCGCTCCGCATCCCAACAGTTCGGCTGCATACTCCGAAAGAAACTTGCATACTTCTTTGACAGAAGGCATGTCGTCGTTCACGGTTTCAGTCTTCGTCATCTTCTGCATATTCTTCAAGTTCTTCGTCAACACTTTCCAACTCTATAAACCTGTGGTATTTTCTTTCGTTGCGCACAGTCTGCAAACGTCGCATCAGAAAAATCCATCCGAGACCTGCTACAGTCAGCATCCAAATAAAACTTCTTTCGTCCATAACTATTGCGTGTTAATTGATTTCTGCTGCAAAGGTAGATGCTTCTGTTTGCCCTTGGAAGCATCTGCAAACGGTTGTTTCGATAACGGCAATAGAAGGAAGGGTGGGGATGTTATTTATATAATAGGTGTATTTGTCGTTTAAGTGTGTGCATTTACAGTTTTTTTTCTGTTTTTAAGTGGATGTATTTGTGGTTGTCTTTGACAGACACTTAAATACTGCAAAAAACAGATTTTCAATTTGACAAAATCGACTTCAATTCAATGGAGAAATATTTCCGTGTTCGTTGACTAAATTCTTGGAGAAAGGCTTGCATATCTCAAGAAATTTGGCGAATATTGCGAGAATGTTGTACATACGATAATTTGAAATTAATAGTTTGGAAACTCTATATAGCTTAAAATCAGCGATATGCGCAGCTTCTTAATCATCTGTTATTAACAAACTATTTTTTGCAGCAGTTAAAACTTCTAAAAAAATATATCATGAAAACAAAACAGATTTGGATTATCCTGTGTTGGATAAGCATTTTGATGAGTACGCAGTCTTTATCCGCGGCAGAGTCTTTTGTAACAAACAGCCCTGATGGATTTCTTTGGATAAATAAAGGAAAAGCTTGTCCTATATTGGTGGATGAAGTGGAGGATAAGGGGGTTCTCAGAGCAGTGGCTAACCTACAGGCAGATGTAGAACGGGTTTCCGGAGTAAAACCTGAAATCTGTCATTCGATATTAGAACGAAGAATGTTGATTATTGGCTCGATGGCAGACAGTAAATGGATACAGCAATTGATAAAGTCCGGCAAACTAAATATTGCCGATCTTCAGGGAAAACATGAAAAATATATTCTTACTACTGTTCAGCATCCATTGGAAGGGGTGGACGAAGCTGTAATCATTGCCGGGAGCGATAAGCGCGGAGCAATTTACGGCATTTATGAATTATCTGCCCAGATGGGAGTTTCTCCCTGGTATTATTGGGCTGATGTCCCTGTACAGAAACATGACATGATAAGTATAAAGGAAGGTACATATACTGATGGCGAACCGGCTGTGAAGTATCGTGGTATTTTCTTGAATGACGAATGGCCTTGCCTTGGTAATTGGACAAATAAGACTTTTGGTGGACAGAACAGTAAATTCTATGAGAAATTGTTCGAGCTGGTGCTACGTTTGAAAGGAAACTTTATGTGGCCCGCCATGTGGGGAAGTGCCTTTTATGACGATGACCCGAAAAACGGACCACTTGCCGATGAAATGGGAATCGTAATGGGAACCTCACATCACGAACCGATGGGACTGGCACAACAGGATTGGAAACGTCGGGGTACGGGAGCATGGAACTATGTAACGAATGGTGAAGTGCTACGCAAATTCTGGCAGTCGGGTATGGAACGCTGCAAAAACTGGGAATCGGTCATCACTGTTGGTATGCGTGGTGATGGCGATGAAGCAATGAGTGAGGAAACAAATATTTCATTGTTACAAAATATTGTGAAGGACCAGCGCAAAATAATCGAAAAGGTAACTGGGAAGAAAGCGAAGGAGACTCCTCAAGTGTGGGCACTTTATAAAGAAGTACAGGATTATTACGACAAAGGTATGCGCGTTCCGGATGATGTAACGCTTCTGCTTTGTGATGACAACTGGGGCAATGTGCGGAAACTTCCGGCTCTTGATGCCAAACCTCGTAAAGGAGGGTATGGTATGTATTATCATTTTGACTATGTAGGTGCTCCGCGTAACTCCAAGTGGTTGAACATTACCCAAATACAACGCACATGGGAGCAGATGAACCTGACTTATGAGCATGGTGTACGTGAACTATGGGTTGTCAATGTGGGTGATTTCAAACCGATGGAATATCCTATAACTTTCTTCCTCGATATGGCATGGAATCCTTCGCGCTTCAATGAAAACAATCTGTTGCAACATACGGAGAAGTTCTGTGAACAACAATTCGGTGCGGAATATGCCAAGGAAGCGGCACGGCTGATTGACACCTATACAAAATATAACCGCCGCATGACCCCGGAATCATTGAACGAGAACACATATAGTCTTGAGAATTACAATGAATGGCAACATGTCAAAGATGCCTACGCTGATTTAAGCCTTGATGCTTTGAGACTTTATTATCTGATGCCGGAAACGCATCGTGACGCTTTCGACCAGTTAGTGCTGTTTCCTATTCAGGCTTGTGCCAATTTGTATGAAATGTACTATGCTTCTGCCATGAACCGTTCTTTGGCTGCCAAGAATGACATACAAGCAAACCAATGGGCTGAGGAAGTACACCGTTGTTTTGAACGTGACTCTATCCTGACTTATCATTATAATAAGGTGATGAGTAACGGTAAATGGAACCATATCATGGAACAGACGCATATCGGTTATACTTCATGGAACGAACCGAATTATAATATTATGCCACAAGTAACATTGGTTCCTGAGGTTAGGACAACTCCTGTTCCACGTATCTTTAAGGAAGCTGACGGCTATGTATCTATGGAAGCTGAATATTATACTCGTGCTACAGATGGTTCCTCTGCCCATTGGATAATCATTCCAAATATAGGACGTACACTTTCCGGGGTTACTACTGCTCCATGTACTGCTATACCGGACCAGACCATGTATCTGGAATATGATTTTGAGACACCGAAAAGTGGTAAAATAACTGTTCATGCACGTTTCTCGTCAACCTTGAACTTTAATGATTATAAAGGTTTGCGTTATGCTGTCAGTTTGGACGGAGGCCCAGAACAGATTGTGAACATCAACGGGGAGTATAAAGGCGAATTGGGCAAGTGGCAAGCTGAACATATTATTGCAACCCAAACCACGCATCTATTGGATAAGAAGGAAATACATACTTTACGCATTCGTCCTCTGGACGCAGCATTGGTATTACAGAAGATAATGGTAGATTTCGGTGGCTTGAAGCCGTCTTTTCTTGGTGCTCCTGAAAGCTCCATGAAATAGTGGGAAGATGGAAAAGTCTGTTTAATAATATAATTTTAGAATCATGAAGTACAAACTGATATTGTTGCTTACAGTCATTTGTCTATATTCAATATTGGCGGATGCAAAGGTTAAGCTGCCGGCTATTTTTTCTGATGGAATGGTTTTGCAACGTGAACATCCTATAAAAATATGGGGTGCCGCAGAACCGGGAGAAGAAGTAACTGTAAAACTGAAAAAAGTAAAATGTAAAGTGACAGCGGATGCTGAAGGCAAATGGCGGGTCGAGTTACCCGCCATGAAGGCTGGCGGTCCGTTTGAGTTGGAAATAAACGAAACAAAATTAAGCAATATTCTGATAGGGAATCTTTGGCTTTGCTCCGGACAATCTAATATGGAATTGACAGTCGGACGGGTGACTGATATGTTTGCTGAAGAAATCTCAACATACGAGAATCCTATGATTCGTTATGTCAAAACACCTTATGGCAATGACTTACATGAGGAGAAAGATGACATCTTGCGCATGGATTGGAAACCATTGACAAAAGATAATGCCCTTTCTTTTTCAGCATTGGCTTACTTCTTTGCAAAAGAGATGTTCAAGGAAACGAATGTACCGGTGGGAATTATCAATTCCAGTTGGGGAGGCAGTTCTATTGAAGCATGGATGAGTGAGGATGCCTTACGGGATTTCCCCCGCAATCTACGTGAAAGGGATATTTACAATTCTGATGAATACCGTGATTTATGCAACAAGGCAGAAAATATGATGTCCGGATTTTGGAATACCACATTGTATCGGGATGACGAAGGACTTCATTCGTCCATAGCCTGGTATTGTTCCGAGTTGGATGATTCTAACTGGGAAACCGTTGATATGTTTTCTTCTGCATTGGGAACTAAAAACGGTTATTCGGTCAGTGGCTCCCATTGGTTCAGACAAACAGTACACTTGACTCCTCTGCAGAGCGATAAAGATGCTGTCTTGCGGTTAGGTTGTATGGTGGATGCTGATTCGGTTTTTGTAAACGGCACATTTGTGGGAACCACATCTTATCAATATCCTCCCCGTATTTATAAAGTTCCCGCTTCTGTTTTGCGACCGGGAGGAAATACTGTCAGTATTCGCTTGATTAGTTATGGTGGTCGTCCAAGTTTTGTACCAGACAAGCCCTATTGTTTGATACAGAATACAGATACAATTTATTTGTCCAGACAATGGAAATATAAATTGGGGTGCGAGATGCCGGGCAAAAAGGGCGGTGTTTCATTTCAGAATATCCCGACAGGTATGTATAATTCCATGATATCGCCTCTGCGCAACCTTTCGTTTAAAGGTGTACTCTGGTATCAGGGAGAATCCAACACCGGGTGTCCCTATGAATACGAATCGCTGCTTACGGCCATGATAAGAGATTGGCATGAAAAGTTGGCGGATAAAAATCTTCCTTTTTTCATTGTCCAATTGCCTGACTTTATGCGTTCACACAATATTCCGGTTGAGAGTAATTGGGCTGCTTTGCGCGAAGCTCAACGTCAGGTTACTTTAAAGGTTCCAAACACTGCGCTGGCTGTTGCTCTCGGCTTAGGTGAATGGAATGACATTCATCCGCTGAATAAAAAAGAACTTGCAAAACGGATTTCACTGCTTGTCAAAAAAATGATTTATGGACATCACGAAATAGTAGCAAATGGGCCAATATGTACCTCTATGGTTGTTGAAGAGGGGAAAGTAACTCTCTCGTTTGAAGATGGTACTGATGATTTGTTTCCTGTCAAACAACTAAAAGGCTTTGCTGTGGCCGGAATTGACGGAGTTTATCATTGGGCTGAAACTACTATAGAAAACAAAAAAGTTGTGCTTTCTTGTCAAAATGTGCCTTTCCCTACGAAAGTACGGTATGCATGGGATGATAATCCGAAGGATGCGAATTTGAAAAATCGGGCAGGATTGCCGGCTGCTCCGTTCCAAATAGAATTGGATAAATAGAGAAGGCAGACAGAAGGAATAAAAAAGCGACTTTGAAACCATAGTTAGAGGGACGGTTTGCGGCGGAATATGCTGTTAAACCGTCCCATTTTCGTTTAACGAAAACACAACTTGCTGTCCTCTCTATGTGGACAGCATTTTTAAGTAGAACGGTAGATTGCCCCGACTGAAACCTTCTTCCTGATGGCAACCTCTCCCGATTTCAGTCCGCTTCCTCCGAGATGTTGTCAATTTTCACCAATATTCCAGAGGCGGAACAGGCTGTCGTTTCCTGTAATTGTATGGCATACCACGATTGTTTACCACATTAGAGGGCTTCTTTTCCGTGATGATTGAAGATTAAAAAACAGCTTCTGATTATATCCGGACAATGCGCTGAAAACATCTTGTATGTGCAGAGAAAAATTAAAAACAGTGCGCTAAAAACTTTAATCGGCACTGCTGATTATAAAAACGGCAGTGCTGATTAAAGTTTTTAGCGCACTGTTTTAAAATCCTTTCTGCACTGTTTAAAATTCTTCTCCGCACAATTTAGAAGCTGTTTTGATTTATTTCAAAATAGAATACAAGCCTGTTTTTTTTCAAGGATTTTGAGGCTCTTTTTGGCAGCTTCCGCCAAGTCTTATCGGTCACGATGCCCGCATCGCTCCTTCTTCAACTTGCGGAAGCTGCTCAAAAGTACCTCTCAAAATCCTTTGAAAATAATTCAAAACAGCTTCTTAGAACTTCTTTCTGCACAGGCTCTTAGAGGATTTAACACTTTGAATAGTTTTTAACGGTTGGTGAAGAGCAAAATTTTTGCTCTAAAGATAATATATTGATATGGCTTGGTTGCATTATGATTTGTTCTGTCAGGGTATTCTGTTATTCTGTTGAAGCGGTTTTTCTGAATAAAAAGTGTATTCAAAAAAATCATTATGATGTCTGTATGTGCTTTCGCGACATCCTGTGAACAATCTGATATCGAAAGTCTAAAAATTCCAAGGTGCTGATAAGTGTTTGTTGGTGGTTATTCGTAATGAATATAAAAGTGGGAAGGTGCCTATATACATTTATTCGTATATTTACACTCTTTGAAGAAAACAATTAAACTATAGATATGATATGAAAAAACTGTTATTTTTGATTTGTCTGAGCCTGTCGTTGCAGCTTGGCGCGCAAGTTTATCCTCGGGTAATTATCCGGGGCGATTATCCTGATCCTTCGATTATGCGTGATGGAGAAGATTTCTATATGACGCATTCCCCCTTCTATTATGCTCCGGGATTCCTGATATGGCATTCCACCGACTTGGTGAACTGGGAACCTATATGCAGAGTGCTTCCCGAATATAAAGGTTCGGCGATGGCACCGGATTTGTTGAAGCACAACGGCAAATACTATATTTATTATCCGGCGGCGGGGACTAACTGGGTCATTTGTGCGGATGACATACGCGGACCGTGGAGTAAACCTGTGGATTTGCACGTTAGAGGCATCGACCCCGGACATATCGTAGATGAGCAGGGACAGCGATGGCTGTACACCGATGAAGGCAAGGTGATACGTCTGACAGACGACGGACTTCATACTGTTGGCGAACAGAAGAAGGTGTATGACGGCTGGGTGTATCCTAAGAAATGGAACACAGAATGTATGTGTCTGGAATCTCCGAAACTGACTTACCATGACGGTTACTATTATATGACCTCGGCAGAGGGTGGTACTGCCGGACCTGCCACAAGCCACATGGCGGTGGTGGCGCGCTCCCGCAGTGTGCTCGGCCCGTGGGAGAACTCGCCCTATAATCCGGTTGTCCACACTTACAGCGAGGCTGACAACTGGTGGTCGAAAGGGCATGGCACGATTATAGATGACAAAGATGGCAATTGGTGGATTGTCTATCATGCTTATGCAAAAGGCTATCACACCTTGGGCAGACAGACATTGATAGAACCGATAGAATGGACAAGCGACGGTTGGTACAAGTTGAAGTCGGGTGACAAAGACGCGGTGAAGCTGGCGGCAACGGCGGTGAGCGGTTTGGACGAGTGCCACTACACGCTGGTGCGCCGTGCGGACAAGTCTTCAAAAACCGGTTTTATTTCTCCGCTTCCGTTGGGCGACCGCTGGACTTTCTGGAAAGAATATGCTCCGGAAGCACTGGGTGTCAGAGACGGACAGTCGTTGTCGGTCAAGGCGAAAGGCAGTTCGCCGGCAGACGGACGCTGGCTGCTCATGCCGACGGAGGACAAGAGCTATGACGCTTCTGTCCGTGTGGCGACGGGAGGCGGAAATATGGTGGGACTCCTGCTTTATTATAACGAGAAGGCTTTTGCCGGAGTGGTTTCCGATGGCAAGACCTTCACGGTGTATAAGGATGCGAATCATAAGGCGGTGAAGAGCAACCGGTTCGGACATGAATTTTCTCTTCGTCTGAAGAACAGGGGAAACTCTGTGGCACTGGAGGCAGGAGACGGTCGGGGAGATTGGGAAACGTTGGCGGAACGTATCGATGTGTCCCAAATGAATCATAACAACTATTTCGGATTCTTTTCTTTGCGTATCGGACTGCTGTCTGCCGGACGCGGCAAAGCTGTGTTCAGTGATTTCCAATATCGCAATGCCGTGCCTTGCGAGAAAGATATGGCGGCTTATCTCATGGTCTTCCATCAGGATGAAGACCATAGTCTGCATTTTGCTGTGAGCCGGGATGGCTATTCTTTTACTGAACTGAATGGCGGCAAACCTGTTTTTGCCGGAGACACTATTGCCGGACAGCACGGCATCCGTGACCCGCATATCTTTCGCGGTCCGGACGGAGCTTTCTATATGTCAATGACAGACCTGCATGTGTTTGCAAAGCGCGACGGATTCCGTACTACAGAGTGGGAACGCGACGGAAAAGAATATGGATGGGGAAACAACAGGGCACTGGTGCTTATGAAGTCATGGGACTTGGTGAACTGGAACCGTACCAATATGCGTTTTGACACGTTGTCTGCCGGACTGGCTGACATAGGATGTGTATGGGCGCCGGAAGTGGTGTATGACGAGCGTGTTGGGAAGCTCATGATTTATTTCACCATGCGCTTCAAGAACGAAGCCAACAAACTTTACTATGTGTATGTGAATGACGATTTCAATAAGATAGAGTCCGCTCCTCAGATATTGTTTGAATATCCGGCTCCGGAAATATCTGCCATTGACGGGGATATCACACGCATCGGAGATAAATATCATTTGTTCTATGTGGCGCACGACGGCGCACCCGGAATCAAACATGCAGTGTCGGACAGGGCGAATGGGGATTTCGTGTATGAGCCTCGTTGGTATGACTTTGAGCCGAATGCGTGTGAGGCTCCGAATGTGTGGAAGCGCATCGGTGAGGACAAATGGGTGCTCATGTATGATGTTTATAGCATACATCCTCATAACTTCGCGTTTGCCGAGACTTCTGACTTTGTTCATTTTACCAATCTCGGACGTTTTAACGAAGGAATCTCTGCGGACATTCCTCCGGTGATGAAGACCACTAATTTCGCGTCGCCTAAACATGGTGCTGTCATTCAGATAACCAAGGAAGAGGCAGACCGTATTGAGGCTTTTTGGAAGTAGTTTCAGACGGGATGGCAGGCTCCGTGACATGACGACAGGGCTGCCCCGACGGAATATGTGTGGAAAACAAGGCTGTGCAGATGTTTTTGCCGCTGTGTTCGCTGAATGCAGGCAAGGACATCTGCACAGCCTTGTTTCGGTGTTGATGTGACTGAACCGGTGCCGACATTGCTGAAGTCGGGAAACGGAACGGCTGTGTCGATGGCTTTGTCTTGAACCGTTTTGCTTTAATTTTTTGTATGTGGCTTGGGTGATGAACTGACGATATGCCCCGACTGAAACCTTCTTCCTAATGGTAACCTCTCCCGATTTCAGTCCGCTTCCTCCGAGATGCTGTCAATTTTCACCGATATTCCAGAGGCGGAACAGGCTGTCGTTTCCTGTAATTGTATAGCATACCACGATTGTTTACCACATTAGAGGGCTTCTTTTCCGTGATGATTGAAGATTAAAAAACAGCTTCTGATTATATCCGGACAATGCGCTGAAAACATCTTGTATGTGCAGATAGAAACTAAAAACAGTGCGCTAAAAACTTTAATCGGCACTGCCGATTATAAAAACGGCACTGCTGATTATGTAAACGGCACTGCTGATTATAAAAACGGCACTGCTGATTAAAGTTTTTAGCGCACTGTTTTTCATTCCTCTCTGCACAGTTTTAAATTCTTCTCCGCACAATTTAGAACTTCTCTCTGCACGGATATTTTTATTTTACCGGCACTTTCAACTTGACGAGAGACTGTCTGTAATAATTTTTCGTAATGAATTTAAAACATCTTTTTGGAGAACTGAATATTTTGATAAACGGACAATCCAAATACTATTATGTCTGTAGTCTCTTTGAATGTTATACAGTAATAACTGGATGATTGGCATTTGGGAATTTCGTTTGAACAAAATTTGAAACGTGAGTGGGTTTCAGGTAGTGCTTGAGTGTATGAATCATGATTTTAGATGTAAAATGATTTCCTTTGCAGGAACATTCTATTTGTAAGATTTTTTTATTCCTCCAAGGATTTTTTGTTAGCCATGAAACGAGTGAATCTTATTATATTTCTCTTTTTTTGTCTTGCTGTTATTTACAACAAACGTGTGGTGACAAGACTGTCTGGTCAGAAGCGGATATTTCTTTATGTTACGAATTTGAAAATATATGAGACAATGGTGTATGCGTGGATATGATTCTGTAAGCCACGGTTACATTTGTGCAGGCGCGGATTAGGAAAGTTCTGTAATTTTGCAGGCATAAGTTTAATCGTAATAAGCAGTATTTATTTTATGTCAAAACAAATGTTTATCAAAAGAATGGCATGTATGGCTTTTGCCGCATTCGCGCTTGGAGTTACGAATGTGAATGCCGTGAACCTTTTTGAGCTTGAAGAATGTGAAGAATCGGGGTTCTGTAATCCTGTGATATGGGCAGACGTTCCGGACCCTGACGTTATTCGCGTGGAGGAGGATTTCTACATGGTGAGTACAACCATGCATCTGATGCCGGGATGTCCGGTGATGCGTTCCCGTGATCTTGTGAATTGGGAAACAATAGGCTATGTTTTCGATAAACTGGAAGATACTCCCCGCTATGATATGGAAGGAGGTACTGTGTATGGTAAAGGTCAGTGGGCAACCTCTATTCGTTATCGCAATGGACGTTTTTATGTACTCTTCTCTCCGAATGACGAACCGTATAAATCCTATATATATACTACGGAAAATCCGGCTGGTAAATGGACGTTGTTGTGCCGTACCAATCATTTTCATGATTCGTCGCTTTTTTTCGATGATGATGGCAGAGTTTTCGTGTTTAGTGGTAGTGGCAATATTTCTCTCACGGAGTTAAAACCGGACCTTACGGGAGTACTTTCCGGAGGGATTGACAAGGTTGTGATACATCCTGATTCCTCCGAAACAGGGTTACATGAAGGAAGTCGTGTAATCAAACATAACGGAATGTATTATGTTTTCATCATTTCTTGGCCTGCCGGCAAACCGCGTCGCCAATTGTGTTATCGTGCAGACCATATTGAAGGTCCGTATGAAAAATGTGTCGTACTTGAATCTCAGTTCGGTGGTTTCCCATACGTGGGACAGGGCTGTCTTGTGGATGATTCGGATGGAAACTGGTGGGGTATGATTTTTCAGGACAGAGGCGGTGTAGGGTGTGTTCTTACATTGAATCCTTGTACATGGACTGATGGCTGGCCGATGCTTGGCGATTCTGATGGCAAAGTCCCGTTGAATGTGGCAAAAAACTTTGTCCGCTTGAGAATGCAGCAATCAGTTCTTCCGATGAGTTTGAAGATGGCAAGATGTCGGTGCTTTGGCAATGGAATCATAATCCGATACCCGAAGGATGGTCGCTCACTGAGCATCCGGGCGAGTTGCGGTTGACAAACATGCAAGTGTGTGACAATCTTTTTGAGGCTCGTAACACCCTGTCTCAGCGTATGGAGGGGCCTTATGGTGACGCTTCGGTGAAAATCAATGTGGCAAATATGAATCCCGGCGACATTGCGGGCTTTGCGGCATTTAACGGTGACACCGGACTTGTCTCTGTGGAAGCGGAAGATGGAGAAAAGTGGATTGTGGCACACATCACATCTGTTTCTCTTGAACTGGAAAAGCACAGGGTTGTCGAAGTGAATGATGTTGAGACAGAAAGAATTGCATTGAATACTGATGATATCTATTTCAGAATTACGACTGATTTTACACCGGGACAAGACATGGCAGAGTTCTATTACAGTACGGATGGACACGACTGGCAAAAGATTGGAAAGCCTTTCAAGATGATTTTCGATTACAGACGTTTCTTTATGGGTACGCGTTTCGCTATTTTCAATTATGCCACCAAGACACCCGGAGGTACGGTTGGGATAGATTGGTTTCATGTAAAGACCCTACAGTCGCCGGATGGAAATCGCTAACCGGGACTATGGATAAGTGATGGAAAACCGTATAAGGACACATTATATAAATTATATATTACCAAATGAAAACAATACTTTCAAGATTGCTCCGGAAACAAAAACTTTCGATGGCTTTTCTTCTCGGTTTAATTGAGAAGTCATGCTTTGGGCGGTATTTCAAGCTTATGGAAAGCTGTTGTTTTACAAATGCAGATAGTCTGTTGGGACGTTCCGAATTTGTTGTGCTTTTAATCATTCCCTACATAAAATCAGTCGATTAATGCGCAATGTTACAAAAATGAAAGTAAATGAGACAAAATTTATATGCCGGGTTACAAATGATTAAACAAAGGAAAAACTTGTGGAGTGTGCAAGCATAGTAATTCGCTATTTTTGCAACAAAATTAAAGCTTAATTTATGGATATGAAAAAGAGATTCACACATGCATTATTTGCAGCCGTTGCAGTTCCGGTATTGACAATCTGTCTGTCGGGAAACGCTACAAAGGAGATTGAGCCGCAGAGTTCAGTTGCCATATTCGATTGTTTCAATTATGTGGGCAATGATTCGATATACAATGCGAATCCATTGCCGGACGAAAGTTCGTTCTACAATCCAATTCTTGCCGGATGGTATTCCGACCCGTCAATCTGTACGAATGGTGAGGGAGACTATTTCCTTGTGACATCTACGTTTACTTACTTTCCGGGTGTGCCGTTGTTTCACAGCCGGGATCTCGTCAACTGGAAACAGGTGGGGCATGTTCTCAGTCGTCCTTCACAGTTGCGCAACATGGAGAAGCAGAATGTCAGCGGCGGCATTTTCGCTCCTGCCATAGCCTATAATCCTTCGAACAAGACCTATTATATGATAACGACCAATGTGGGCGACGGAAATTTCTTTGTCAAGACCGAAGACCCGTTTGGTGAGTGGAGCGACCCTATCAAACTTCCGGAAGTGATGGGTATCGACCCTGCATTCTTTTTCGATGAAGATGGCAAGGCTTATATTGTCAACAATGATGATGCTCCGGATGGTAAGCCTGAATATCCCGGACATCGTACTGTCAGAGTGGTGGAATTTGATACTTCCACAGATAAGTGTGTCGGTGAACGCAAAATTGTAGTCAACAAAGGCTGTCGTCCTGAAGAAAAACCAATCTGGTGTGAAGGTCCTCATATCTATAAGGAGAATGGGAAGTATTATCTCATGACTGCCGAAGGAGGTACCGCAGATTGGCATAGTGAGGTCATCTATCGTGGTGACACACCGTTTGGACCGTACATCCCATACGAGGGAAACCCTATTCTCACTCAGCGTACACTTGACAGCCACCGTCCGAATCCGGTGACATGTGCCGGTCATGCCGATATTGTAAAGACTCCGGAAGGCGACTGGTGGGGAGTCTTTCTGGCTGTGCGCCCTGTGGCAGACGGCAAGGAGAATCTCGGGCGGGAAACTTTCTTGATGCCTGTGAAATGGACGGAAGACGGATGGCCGTATTTCCTGCGTGAGGGCGAGCTTGTGCCTTTTGTTGTCAGCAAGCCCGGAGTGAAAAGAGAAGATAGCGTGACATTCGGCAATTATACTCGTCTGGAGGAGTTCAACGACTCTACATTGGGAATGGAATGGATGACACTTCGCGGACCGGCCACTGAATATTATTCGCTCACAACGAATCCGGGCTTTCTTACTATGAAGTGTGCGGATGTGAAATCAAGCGAGAAGGCACCGCTTCCGTTTGTTTGCCGGAGAATCAATCATCACTGTTTCGATGCTTCTACCAAACTCACGTTCTCTCCGGAACGTGACAACCAAAGTGCCGGAATCCTCTTGCTGAAAGATGAGACCCATCAGTATTATCTTGCCAGAACCAGAAAAGGGGAAGCCCATTTTGTTGAGGTGCGTAAGGTGTCGGATACAGGCACTTCCGAATTGGCTGCGAAAGAAGTGGATTCATCGCTCAATACTGTTGTGCTCAAGGTGGAAGGCAACGGACTGAAATATGCTTTCATGTATTCTGTAGATGGTGGAAATTCATGGGAAACAGTGGCTGAGGGAGTCGATGCCGGCTTCACATCCACAGCGGAAGCCGGAGGATTCACCGGAACTGTGGTGGGAGTTTATGCCTCTGGTGTAGAATAAGGTTGTCTCTGGCAGATATTCGGATTCTATAGAATGTATTTGGGAAAAATAAACAAATGACCAAATGGGTAAAAAATGTTTATATATTGCCGTGCTGATGCAGATGGCGGGTCTGTCTGCATCGGCCGACAATCCGGTAATTCAGACTTGTTTTACTACTGACCCTGCACCGTTGGTGTATGGAGACCGAATTTATTTATATGTTGGGCATGACGAAAATAAGGCGGACTTCTTCTGGATGCAGGAATGGAGGGTCTATTCCTCTGACGATATGGTCAACTGGACGGATCATGGTTCGCCACTTGCGATTGAGGACTTCTCGTGGGCTGACGATCGTGCATGGGCGGCGCAGTGCATTGAGCGTAACGGTAAATTCTATCTGTATGTGCCGATTCATTCAAAGCTCAGTGGTACAATGGCTATTGGTGTGGCTGTCGGTGATTCTCCTGTAGGTCCGTTTAAGGATGCCATAGGGAAACCGCTTGCTGACGGAAAGTGGGATTATATCGATCCTACGGTTTTTGTGGACGATGACGGTCAGGCATATCTTTATTGGGGAAATCCTGAAATATATTATGTCAGGCTCAATGAAGATATGGTCTCATATTCCGGAGATATTCAGATGATAGAGCAGACGGTGGAAGGGTTCGGTGCTCCGGGTCCTAAAATAAGACAAGAAGGGGTGAAATATAAAGATAATTACACGGAGGGGCCTTGGGCATATAAGCGCGACGGCAAGTACTATTTGCTTTATGCTGCGGGCGGTGTTCCGGAGCATATAGCTTATTCAATGAGTGACTCTCCTACCGGTCCGTGGACTTATAGGGGAGAGATTATGCCTCTCACCGACACAGGCTCTTTCACCAACCACTGCGGTGTGGTGGATTATAAAGGCAAATCCTATTTCTTCTATCACACCGGAAAACTTCCGGGAGGAGGCGGCTTCGGACGCAGTGTTGCGATAGAGCAGTTTGAATATAATGCAGACGGAACTATTCCTGTCATAATGCCTACGGAGAAAGGTGTTCCGGCTGTGGGCTGTCTGAATCCTTATGGAAGGGTGGAGGCGGAGACAATGGCATGGTCGGAAGGTGTGACGACAGAACCTAATGCAAAGACCGGAGTCTATGTGGCTGATATTCACAATGGAGATTTCATTAAATTGGCAAATGTGGATTTCAAGAATGGAAGCCCTAAGAAATTCGGTGCTTCTGTGGCAAGTGCCTTGCGCGGAGGTGCGATTGAGGTGCGACTCGATGGCAAAGAAGGCCCTCTTGTGGCTTGTCTGGAAGTGTCGGGTACCGGAGGATGGGAGAAATGGAAATATCTGGAGACTCTGGTATCGGCAGAGGTGTCAGGCATACACGATGTGTATTTCCTTTTCAAGGGACGTCTGGGACCCAAGCTTTTCAATGTGGATTATTGGAAGTTCAAATAAAAAGAAACATAAGTTATGAGACTATTTCAGATTTTTGCGGCCGGAATAATTGCGATAGCAGGAGGAATATCTTCTGCTTTTGCCGTTCCGAATCCGGATTTTCATATTTATCTTTGCATAGGGCAATCGAATATGGAGGGAAATGCCGCTGTCGAACCGGTTGATTTCCAAGGTGTGTCTGACCGATTCGTGGTGATGGCGACAACAGATTTCTCCGATTCTGTACGATATACCGGTGAATGGTATGCGGCGAAGCCTCCTTTGGTCAGAGAAAACACCGGTCTTACACCGATGGACTATTTTGGGCGGACAATGACAGACAATCTGCCGGAGAATATAAAAGTAGGTGTAGTTCCTGTGGCAATAGGCGGATGCAGAATCGAACATCTGGACAAGGATTTCGCCTCTGCAAGTCTGGCGTCGGAAGCCGAATGGTTCAGAAACTTTATGCACGCTTACGATGACCGTCCTTTCCAACGGCTGATTGCCTGTGCGAAGAAGGCACAAAAGGAAGGTGTCATAAAAGGAATTCTGCTCCATCAAGGAGAATCGAACAACGGAGACCGTGAGTGGTGTGCGAAGGTAAAGAAAGTTTATGACGACATTCTTGCAGAACTTGGACTGGAACCTGAATCAGTGCCGCTGTTGGCGGGAGAGGTGGTTTCTTCGGAGCAGGGTGGCGTGTGCGGAGGAATGAATGCCATTATCCGTACCCTTCCCGAAACATTGCCGGCGGCCCACGTAATTTCTTCCGCAGAACTTCCGCAGCGAGGGGACGGACTGCATTTCACGGCACAAGCCTACCGTATTCTTGGTTGCAGATATGCCGTGGAGATGCTTGCTCTTATGGGAATCAATAATCCTAAAGTGGAACACAGTGAATACACAATAAAGAAATAAGTAAGATGGAATCAATATTAACTGCCGAGAGAGCGGCTGAACAGAAAGGCTTCTACAAACTTTCGATGTTGCAGTGTGTGGGATTCGGTTCTGGCGACCTTGCCCAGAATCTGATTTACCAGACTGTCAGCATGTATCTTCTCTTCTTTTATACCAATGTCTATGGACTTGACCCTGCCGTGGCGGCGGTGATGTTTCTGGTTGTGCGTGTCATTGATGTGATTTGGGACCCTTTGGTGGGCACTTTCGTTGACAAACATGAGCCTGCATTTGGAAAATACCGTTCTTATCTTGTGTTGGGAGGTGTGCCTCTCACGGCATTCGCCGTACTTTGTTTCTGGAACGGCTTTTCCGGCTCTTTGCTTTATGCCTATGTCACTTATGTCGGGCTGTCGATGTGCTACACGCTTGTCAATGTGCCTTATGGAGCTTTGAATGCCTCGCTTACACGCGATACGGCAGAAATCACCAAACTTACCTCCGTGCGTATGTTCATGGCGAATGTGGGAGGACTGGCTGTAGGCATGGGCATTCCTATCGTTTTGAAAATCTTTGACCCTGTTAAGGCTGACGAAATGTCGTCAAGCGACACAGCATGGCTCTTGACCATGGCTTTGTATGGCGGAGTCGGACTGTTGCTTCTCTTCTTCTGCTTTTCTCAATGCCGTGAACGCGTGGTGATGGACAGGAAGGCTACGGAAGATGTGAGAATCTCCGACCTTTGGATGGAGTTTGTCCATAATCGTCCGTTGCGCATTCTTGCGTTCTTCTTTATCACTGCATTTGCCATGATGGCGATAGGAAACGCTGCCGGAACCTATTATATCAATTATAATCTGCATGGAAGTGCAGGAGAACTTTCCATCTTCATGGGACTTGGTTCTATTCCTGCATTTATCTTTATGCCGATGATTCCTTCCATCAAGATGGCGGTAGGTAAAAAAGGCATGTTCTATATCTTTATCGTCATAGCGATAGTAGGTATGGCAATGCTCTACACGGTTTCGATGGTTGATTCGCTCAAGTCACAAATGTGGATAGTCTATGTCGCACAGTTTGTGAAGTCAACAGGAGTCATCGTGGCTACCGGATATATGTGGGCACTGGTGCCGGAGGTCATCTCTTTTGGAGAATACACACATGGACGGCGCATTGCCGGAATTGTCAATGCCCTGACCGGAATCTTCTACAAGGCAGGTATGACTTTGGGTGGTGTAGTTCCCGGATTGGTGCTTGCTTTCGTCGGGTTTGATAAAGACGTTTCCGAACAGACACCGTTTGCAGAGCAAGGCATCCTATGGCTTGTTGCCGTTATTCCTGCTGTTCTGCTTGTATTGGCGATGTACATTATCTCCCGCTATGAACTCGAAGATGATGTAATTGACGACATCAATCGTCAGATAGAGGCGCGCCACAAAGACTGACGAATAGTAAAGACAATAAAAAACTATTTAATACAAACTGCATGATGAAAACAACATTATTAGGTTTAACTTTTCTGACGCTTGTCACCGGAGCATGTGTTTCCGCTGATGACCATTCTCCCGCAACGGTCAAGGAACACTTCAAGCACGATTTTCTTATAGGTGCTGCTATTCCTGTGCCGCATGTCAACGGGCTTGACCCGCAAGCCGATTCTGTAGTGAGCCTTCATTTCAATTCTGTTGTGGCAGAAAACTGTATGAAGTGTGAGCGCATACACCCTGCCGCCGACCGCTATTTTTGGGATGATGCCGATGCGTTTGTGAAATATGGCGAGGATAGAGGTATGGCGGTTATAGGACATTGCCTTGTTTGGCATTCGCAACTTGCACCTTGGTTTCCCTACGACGAAGATGGTAATTATGTGAGTGTCGATGTTCTCAAAGAACGTCTGAAAGAACATATCCACACGATTGTCGGACGCTACAAAGGGCGGATTCATGGCTGGGATGTGGTCAACGAGGCGATTGAAGACAACGGAAGCTATCGCCACTCGCCCTTCTACGACATTCTGGGAGAGGAGTTTATTCCTTTGGCATTCCAGTATGCTCACGAAGCAGACCCTGATGCCGAGCTGTATCTCAACGACTATTCGATGGCGCTTCCTGTCAAACGCGATGCTTATGTGCGTATTATCGAAGAACTGAAGAAGCGTGGTCTGCGTATTGACGGAATGGGAATGCAGAGCCACATCGGACTTGACTATCCCGATTTGAAGGAATATGAAAAAACGATGGTGGCACTTGCCGATGCCGGTGTGGATGTAATGGTGACAGAACTCGACATGACAGCTCTGCCGACTGTGCAGCACGGTGCGAATGTGAGCGACAACATTCAGTCCAAAGACAACAAGAACCTGTACATGGACGGTCTTTCTGAAGAGGTGCTGAAAAAGTGGAATGACCGTATGGCTGACGTATTCCGGCTCTACAAAAAGCATTCCGACATCATTTCGAGGGTGACTTTCTGGGGCACCCATGATGGCATGTCATGGCGCAACGACTGGCCGATAAAAGGACGCACGGACTATCCTCTGCTATTTGACCGCGACTATAAGATGAAGGACTTCATGGTGGCCGAACTGGCAGGTGAGGAGACAGAGAAATGAAGGACATATTATAAAACCGATAAAGAAATACGACTGATGAAACCGCTTAAAACACCAAAACGATACCTTTTTCCTGACGATTACATGGCAGATCCGAGTGTACACGTCTTCAACGGAAAAATCTATATTTACCCTTCGCATGACATAGAATTGGACAATGTGGAGAATGACAACGGCGACTGCTATGTCATGGAGGATATGCACGTGCTTTCCATTGACGGAAATCCGATGACGGGAACTGTGACTGACCACGGAAAGGCTTTCGACATGAAAGACGTGCTTTGGGGTGGACGTCAGCTTTGGGACTGCGACTGTGCGGAGAAAGACGGAAAATACTATCTTTATTTCCCTTTGAAAGACAAAAACGATGTGTTCCGCATCGGGGTGGCTGTTGCCGATTGTCCGGAAGGTCCGTTCAGAGCTGAGCCGGATCCGATACGCGGCAGCTATTCGATGGATATATGTGTGTTGAAGGATAACGGCTCCTACTATCTTTATTTTGGTGGTCTCTGGGGTGGACAGCTTCAGCGTTATCGAGACAATAAGACTCTTGAATCTGCCGAACTTCCGGAAGGGGACGAGCCGTCTCTGCCGAGCCGGTGTGTGAGGCTCAGCAAGGACATGCTCCAGTTTGCTGAAGAGCCAAGACCGATAGTCGTCACTGACGAGTCCGGCAACCCGTTGAAGGCTAATGACCCTCATCGTTTTTTTGAAGCTTCTTGGGTACATAAGTATAACGGGAAATATTATTTCTCATATTCCACAGGCGATACCCATCTGCTCTGTTATGCGGTGGGGGATAATCCATACGGCCCGTTTGTCTATAAAGGAGAGATTCTCACTCCTGTGGTGGGCTGGACTACCCACCATTCCATTGTGGAATATGGGGGCAAATGGTATCTTTTCCATCATGACAGTGCTCCGTCAGGAGGCAAGTCTTGGCTTCGTAGCCTCAAAGTGTGTGAACTCACGTATGATGATGAAGGCAATATCCTTACGATAGACGGACAGGACTGATTGTCTGACACTGTTTTTTCTTGTCGTCGTTCTGCTTCTGATGTTCCCTGTAAATGGGAAACCGGGCTTGCGAATCTCCTGTGGCGGAGAAGTCGTTGCCCGGCATGGGAAGCAGAATGGCGACTTTTTTGTGAGTAAGAGACGGATACAGTCGGTGGAAATATGGTGTGGCGGCGGTGACAGATTCTTTCTTATACAACCATACAGACAGTCTGAATTGTGCCTGTACAGAAGTGCAATCTTCACCTCGTCTCTTTTCTCTGTTTTTAGGTCCTATAAAAAATTTTTGACATCGTTTTTTTGAGGTATGTTCGATTTTGACAAAATGACGGTGTTTTTAGCTGTTTTGGCTTTATTCTGGTTATTTTTATGTCGGAATACTTGCTTTTTGATTTTGTCAAATGTTAAAATTCCAAGCCCTCTGGCACGCGTCAAAATG